>JASLDZ010000415.1 GCA_030151985.1 Caulobacteraceae bacterium
CCAGCGTGCCCGGCAGGACGAAGATGCCGGCGCCGACTACGGTGTTGAAGATGTTCGCGCCGAGCGCCCAGGGGCCGAGGGCCCGCTTCAGCCCGGCGTCGCGACGGGCGGGGGCGGGAAGGCTCATGCCGCGCGAGGCCCGCTCTGCGCGTAGCCGAGCTGCTCGTTCAGCCGCTCCAGAAGCTCGATCGCCGACTCCGCCACCACCGTGCCGGGGGGGAAGATGGCGACGGCGCCGGCGTCGCGCAGCGCCTGGAAATCGCCGGGCGGGATGACGCCGCCGACGACCACGAGGATGTCGGGGCGGCCGAGCCGGTCGAGCTCGGCGCGCAGCTCCGGCACCAGCGTCAGGTGGCCGGCCGCGAGCGACGAGGCGCCGACGGCGTGCGCGCCCACCTCCACCGCCTGCTGCGCGGTCTCTGCGGGGGTCTGGAACAGGGGGCCGATCTCGACGTCGAAGCCCAGGTCCGCGAAGGCGGTGGAGACGACCTTCTGGCCGCGGTCGTGCCCGTCCTGCCCCATCTTGGCGACCATGACCTTGGGGGGACGGCCGTCGCTCTCCTTGAAGGCGCGGACGAGGGCCTTGGCGCGGGCGATGGTCTGGTCGGAAGCCCCGGCCTCGCGGGCGTAGACGCCCTTCACGCCGCCGACCACCGCCTTGTGCCGGTTGAACACCCGCTCCAGCGCCGCGCTGATCTCGCCGACGGTGGCGTGGGCGCGGGCGGCCTCGACGGAGAGTTCGAGGAGGTTGGCGCGGCCCTTGGCGCCTTCGGTGAGCGCCGCCAGCGCCGCTTCCACCTTCGCGGGGTCGCGCTCGGCCTTCAGCTTCTGGAGCTTCTCGATCTGGCGGGCGCGGACGGCGGCGTTGTCCACCTTGAGGACCGGGATGTCCTCGGTTGTCTCGGGTTTGTAGCGGTTGACGCCGACGACGCTCTGCTGGCCGGAATCGATGCGCGCCTGCGTCCTGGCGGCGGCCTCCTCGATGCGGAGCTTTGGCACGCCCGCCTCGATCGCCTTGGCCATCCCGCCCAGCGTCTCGACCTCCGCGATGTGGCCGAGCGCGCGTTGCGCCAGATCGTGCGTCAGCCGCTCGACGTAGAAGCTGCCGCCCCAGGGATCGACCACCCGGGTCGTGCCGCTCTCGACCTGCAGGAACAGCTGGGTGTTGCGCGCGATGCGGGCGCTGAAATCGGTCGGCAAGGCAAGGGCTTCGTCCAGGGAGTTCGTGTGCAGGCTCTGCGTCTGTCCGTTCACCGCGGCCATCGCCTCGACCGTGGTGCGGGCGACGTTGTTGAACACGTCCTGCGCCGCCAGCGACCAGCCCGAGGTCTGGCAGTGGGTGCGGAGGGAGTAGCTGCGGGGGTCCTTCGGCTTGAACTCGGACGACACCAGCTTGGCCCAGAGGAGGCGGGCGGCTCGCATCTTCGCCACCTCCATGAAGTAGTTCATCCCGATGGCCCAGAAGAACGACAGGCGGGGAGCGAAGCGGTCCACGTCCAGGCCCGCGTTCACGCCCGCGCGCAAGTACTCGATCCCGTCCGCCAGGGTGTAGGCCAGCTCCAGGTCGGCGGAGGCTCCCGCTTCCTGCATGTGGTAGCCGCTGATGGAAATGGAGTTGAACTTGGGCGTCTCGGTCGCGGTGTAGGCGAAGATGTCCGAGATGATCCGCATCGAGGCCGCGGGCGGGTAGATGTAGGTGTTGCGGACCATGAACTCCTTGAGGATGTCGTTCTGGATGGTCCCGGAGAGCTTGGCATGCGCCACGCCCTGCTCCTCCGCCGCCACGATGTAGAGGGCCAGCACCGGCAGCACCGCGCCGTTCATGGTCATCGACACGCTCATCCGGTCGAGCGGGATGCCGCTGAACAGGGTGCGCATGTCAAGGATGGAGTCGATCGCCACTCCCGCCATGCCGACGTCGCCGGAAACGCGGGGGTGGTCGCTGTCGTAGCCCCGGTGGGTGGCGAGGTCGAAGGCCACGCTCAGCCCCATCTGCCCGGCGGCGAGGTTGCGGCGGTAGAAGGCGTTGGAGTCCTCGGCCGTGGAGAAGCCGGCGTACTGGCGGATCGTCCACGGGTTGGTGGCGTACATCGTCGGGTAGGGCCCCCGCCCGAACGGGGCCAGTCCGGGATAGCCGTGCAGGAAGTCCAGCCCCTCGACGTCGGCGGGGCCGTAGGCGCGGGGGAGGGACAAGCCCTCCGGCGTGTCCCAAGGCGGGTCGGCTGGCGCTGGGAGGTCGGGCGCCGCGGCGGCGTCGAAGGACAGGGCGGAGAAGTCGGGAAGGCTCATCGCGCCGCTCCGTCCGTCAGCGCCTGCAGGGCGGCCACCGCGTCCATGCCCGCGAACAGAAAACCGTCCATGCCCGCCTCTCGCCACCCGGCATCGTGCTCGCCCGGCTTGCCCGCGAGCCACACGGCGCGGGCGCCCTTCGCTTTGAGCGCGCGCAGGGCGCCCTCCGCCTCCTCCACGTAGCGCTCGTCGGAGCCGCAGATGACCGCCAGCGGCGCGCCGTCGTAGGCCTCGACCTCGCCCGCCTCCGCCGCGATCCCGCCCGCCGCGAGCAGGTTGCGCGCGAAGCCGGTGCGGGCGGCCGCCTCGACGGGGGAGCCAAGCTGGGCGAGGAAGGCGCGGGGGTGCTGGGCGCCGGCGCGCAGGCGCTCGAACGGTTCGGAGAGCCGCATGGGGGGGAGCGGCGCTCGACCTCTTTCCTCCGCTTTCCCTGGGCTTGGCCCGGGGGCCGCCACCTCCACCGGCGCCTCCGCCAGGTTCGGGAACTCCGACACCCCGATCAGCCCCGTCTTCCGGGTGGCGACGTCCTTCTCCAGCGCCGCCCGCGCCTTCGCCACTTCGCCTGCCAGCCACCCGTCCTCCAGCACGGCCGCCGCCCCGCCCCGGCGCTCGATCTCCTGCATCACGGCCCAGCCCGCCCGCGCCAGGCGGTCGGTGAAGCTTTCGAGGTACCAGCTCCCCGCCGCCGGGTCGGCGACGCGGCCCAGGTGCGCCTCCTCCATCAGCACGAGCTGGATGTTGCGAGCCTGCCTGCGGGCGAAGTCGGTGGGGGCGCCCAAGGGTTCGGTGAAGGGCTGCAGGACCACGGCCTCCGCCCCGCCGGTTGCGGCGGCGAACACGGCCGCCGTGCCGCGGATCAGGTTCACCCACGGATCGACCGCGCTCAGCATCCGCTTCGAGCCCCGCGCCTCGATCCGAGCGGAGAGGGGGCGGCCTGCCACCGCGGTGAGCCGCGCCCAGATCGCGTGCATGGCCCGCAGCTTGGCGAGGCTCAGGAAGTAGCGTCCGTCCACCGCCAGGCCGAGCACGGTGCGGGCCAGGGCCTCCCCCGCGTCCAGGCCGGCGGCTTCGGCCGTGCGGGCGTACGCCAAGGCGGCGGCGGCGGCGAAGCCCAGCTCCTGCGCCTCCGTCCCGCCGGCTTCGTGGACCGCGACGCCGGACGCGAGGAACAGGCTGGCGGCCGGGTGGAGCTCGGCCAGGCGCGTCGCCGTCGCCGCGGCTTCGGCGACGTGCTGCTCCAGCGAGCGGGGGCCGGGCCCGGAGACCGCGAAGGCGGACAACGGATCCAGGTGCAGCGCCAGCGGCGCGGCCGGGCCGCGGCCGCAGGCCAGGCTCAAGGCTTCGGCCGCCTGCGGCCCGTCGAACCCCGCGTCGAGCGCGATCGGCGCGAGGTCCGTAAGGACCCCTTTCAGCGCCTCGGGCAGGGACGCGTCCTTGCCGAGGCCCCGCCGTCCCGGCCCCGCATAGCGCAGGAGCACGCTCGCCGCGCCGCCCTGAAGGTCCTGCAGCGCCTGGCCGTTGGCCTCGGCCGCGTCGGCGGCGTCCACCACGGTGCGCACCTGCCACGGGCGCTCGACCTCGCCCGGCGCGAACAGGCGGCGGCCCTCGGGCGCGTCGTCCGCCGTGTAGAGCGGCTGCAGGTCCAGCCCGTCGGCGGTCCTCGTCACCAGCCTGGAGAAGGGCGCGCCCTTCAGCCCGGCCTCCACCAGCGCCGTCCAGGCCTCGCGGGTCGCGGGGGGGAAGGCGTCGGCGAGCGGGGTCGAAGCGGCGGCCATGACCCGAAATGCGGCGCGGGCGCTTGCGGCGTCAAGGCCGGCGGCGTCGCGGGCGCCTTCCCCTAGGTCACGATTGTCCGCGCCGACGCCGGGGTTCTAAGGTGGCCGCCGCACACGAGGGGAGCGACGTCCATGGCCCTGCCGCCGGTCCTGAAGGAGCGCCTGCGCCTGCCGGCGATCGGCTCGCCGCTGTTCATCGTCTCCAACCCCAAGCTGGTGATCGCCCAGTGCACGGCCGGCATCGTCGGGAGCTTCCCGGCGCTGAACGCCCGGCCGCAGACGCTCCTGGACGAGTGGCTGGACGAGATCACCCAAGCGCTCGCCGCCTGGGACCGCGACCACCCGGAGACGCCGGCCGCCCCCTACGCGGTCAACCAGATCGTCCACAAGTCCAACGCGCGCCTGGAGCAGGACCTCGAGACCTGCGCCAAGTACAAGGTCCCGATCACCATCACCTCGCTCGGCGCGCGGGAGGACCTGAACCAGGCGGTGCACGGCTGGGGCGGGATCACGCTGCACGACATCATCAACGACCGCTTCGCCAGGAAGGCGGTCGAGAAGGGCGCCGACGGGCTGATCGCGGTGGCGGCCGGGGCGGGCGGGCACGCGGGCACGCTCTCGCCCTTCGCGCTGGTGTCGGAGATCCGCGGCTGGTTCGACGGGCCCTTGGCGCTGTCGGGCGCGATCGCGACGGGCGGCGCGATCCTGGCGGCGCAAGCCATGGGCGCCGACCTCGCCTACATCGGCTCGGCCTTCATCGCGACCGAGGAGGCCAATGCGGTCGACGGCTACAAGGCGATGATCGTGGAGTCGGGGGCCTCCGACATCGTCTACTCCAGCCTCTTTACCGGCGTGCACGGGAACTACCTGAAGGGCTCTGTGCGAGCGGCGGGGATGGACCCGGACAACCTGCCCCAAGGCGACGTCTCCACCATGAACTTCGGCTCGGGCGAGGGTTCCAAGGCCAAGGCGTGGAAGGATGTGTGGGGCGCCGGCCAGGGCGTCGGGGCGGTGACATCCGTGCTGCCCGCGCGCGATCTGGTGGCCCGGCTCCAGCGCGAGTACGCCGCGGCCCAGGCGCACCTCGCCGGCCCCGCCGCCCACGCGAGCGCGCTCGCCGCCGCCTGACGGGGAGGGGGACGGCGGGGAGCTTATCCCCGCGTCCCGGCGAGCGGACATCCTGATCTCCACGCAGCCGGCGCGACCGGCGGAGGAGATCCCATGAGCGACGACGCCACCCCCCGGCTGGGGCTGCCCTACCTCGCGGCGGCCCAGGCGCAGAAGCATGTGACGATGAACGAGGCGCTGGCGCTGCTCGACGGGCTGGTCGCCTGCGCCGCCGAGAGCCGCACGCTCGGCGCCCAGCCGTCGTCGCCGGCGGACGGCGCCATGTACCTCCTGCCGGCCGGCGCGACCGGCGCGGACTGGTCCGGCCAGCCCGCGGGCGCGCTGATGCGCTTCGAGGGGGGCGCCTGGAGCGTGATCGCCACGACCCGCGGCCAGATCCTGTTCGTCGCGGACGAAGTCGAGCTCCTGGTGCGGAGCGCGACGGGATGGATGACGCTCGAGGACGTGCTCCACCGTCTCGACAACCTGGAGCACCTGGGCATCGCCACGACGGCGGACGCCACCAACGTCTTGAGCGTGAAGGGGCTGGCGGCGCTGTTCACCCACGCGGGCGCGGGCGTGCAGGTGAAGCTGAACAAGGCGACGCCCGCCGACACCGCCTCGCTTCTCTATCAGACCGGCTTCTCGGGCCGGGCGGAGGTCGGCCTCTGCGGCGACGACCGGCTGCACGTGAAGGTCTCCGCCGACGGCGCCGCCTGGACCGAGGCGCTGACCGTCGAGGCCGCGACCGGCCGGGTGGGCCTGGGCGTCGCCGCCACCAGCCGCCTGCACGTCGACGGCGCGGTGCGCGTGAAGGGCTACGCCAAGGCGGCGCTGCCCGGAGCAGGGTCGGAGGGCGCGGGCGCGCTGATCTACGTCTCGGACGACAGCGTGGGCCCCACGCTCGCCTTCTCGGACGGGACGGCGTGGCGGCGCGTGCACGACCGCGCGGTGGTGGCGTGATGGCGACCGCGGTCCCCGTGACCCATCCGCCCGCCGCTGCTTACCGCCGCCGCGCCTCCTGGAGCGCCTTCGCGCGCGGCGGCTGGAGGCCGGCGCTGGGCTGGGCGATGACGCCATGCGCCCTCTACGCCTTCATCGTCGGCCCCTGCATCGGGCGCCCGGCGGACGCGGCCGAGCTCGTGGCGCTGTTCGGCGCGGCGGCCGCGCTGATCGCGGCCCGCAGCTTCGAGAAGACGCGGGGTGTGGCGTGAGCCCCGACCTGCGCGACCAGCTCGTCCGCCACGAGGGGCTGCGGCTGAAGCCCTACCGCGACACGGCCGGCAAGCTGACCCTGGGCGTCGGCCGCAACCTCGACGACGTGGGGATCAGCCGCGCCGAGGCCTTCGCCCTGCTGGAGACCGACGTCGGCCGCGCGGAGGCCGGGCTCGACAACCGCCTGCCGTGGTGGCGCTCGCTAGACCCCGTACGGCGCGACGTCCTGGTCGACATGGCCTTCAACCTGGGCGTCGAGGCGCTGTGCGGGTTCACGACGACGCTGGCGGCGGCGCAGACCGGCCGCTACGCCGAGGCCGCCGACGCCATGCTCCGCTCGGCCTGGGCGGGGCAGGTCAAGGGCCGGGCGACCGCGCTCGCGGCCATGATGCGCTCGGGCGCGCGGGGCGGGGAGGGCGCGCGATGAGCGCCGCCGTCTTCGCCTTCGTCCTGCGTCACGAGACGCTGGTCGGCTGGGCGGCCGTGCTGGCGGCGGCCGTGCTGGCAGGAGGGCTGGCGGCCCACCGGCTGGACGCGCCCCGCATCGACAGGGCGCAGGCGCAGGTCCAGGCGGCGCAGGCCCGGGCCGCGGCCGGGGCCGCCTCCGCCCGCATGGCGACCGCGGCCTCCGTCGCCGTCGAGACCGCCCGCACCCGCGAGACCACGCTCACCCATGCCGCCGAGGAGGCCGCCGATGCCGTCGCCCAAGCCCCGCAAGCCCAGGCTCCCGTTCCGCCCGATGTTCTGCGCGACTGGGCTTCTGGCGTCGACCGCCTGCGCGACCAGGCCGCCGCCGCCCGCGCCGCTCCCGCTGATTCCGGTGGCGCAGGTGCTTCGCGACCCGTGCCCGCGCCCTGACCGTCCGGCCGCGCCCACCGTGGGCGAGCTCGCCGCCTTCTCCGTCCGGCAGGAGGCGGCGCTGGGGATCTGCGAGGCGCGCAAGGACGCGGCGGTGGCGCTGATCGACGCCCAAGCCCGCGCCGTGCGGGCTCCCTGACAGCCTCGGTCGCCGCCTCTTGCTGGAGGCGGCCAGCACCCTGGCGTATGCTAAAGACCGAGCGGAGGCCGCCCATGGACATCGTCACACTCGCCGAAGCCGAGCAGCGGCTGGGCGAACTCCTCGATCGCGCGCTGGAAGGCGAGCCGGTCCGCATCCGCCGCGGCGCGAAGGTGGTGGAGCTGGTGGCCGCGTCGGAGCCCGCTGCGCCCTCGCCCCCCGAACCGAGGCCGCGCTTCGATTTCGAGGCGCTCCGACGGCTGACAGAAGGCATGCGCCCCTCGACCGTCGACTCGGTCGAGCTCATCAGGCGCATGCGTGGCGAGGAGCGGTATTGAGAGCGCTCTACCTTGACACGTCGATCCTTGTGACCGCGGTCACGTCGGAACCTGAGACACGGGGCGTCCAGAACTGGCTGGAAAGCCTTACCGAACCGATCACAATCAGCGATTGGGCGAGGGTGGAGGTGGCCGGCGCGCTGTCCTTCAAGGTCTGGACCGGGCAGCTTGAGCCGGAGGCGCGCGAACCCGCTGAATCGGCCTTCGAGTCCTACGCCCGGCTCGCCTTGAGCGCGGAAGCGACGTCCGCGGACTTTCTGGCGGCGGCGACGATCGTGCGACGCGTAGAGCTGGCCGTTCGCCCGCCTGACGCCTTGCACATGGCCATCTGCGCGGGTCGGGGAGAAACGCTGGCGACGAGAGATCGGCGGATGGCGTCTGCGGCGGAGGCGCTTGGACTCGCCGTCGCTGTGCTCTGACATGGCCTCGATGTTTGCAAAGGGTCGGACCGCCCGCTAGCGAAGGCCGCACCGGCTCCGCGCCAGACGGAGCGCTGGGGGTGAGACGCGCGTGGGCCTGTTCGACAAGATCCTGATCGCCAACCGCGGCGAGATCGCCGTGCGGATCATCAAGACGTGCCGGCGGCTCGGGATCAAAACGGTCGTCGTCTACTCGGAGGCCGACGCCGACAGCCTGGCGGTCGAGATGGCCGGCGAGAGCGTGTTCATCGGGCCGCCTCCCGCCGCCCAGAGCTACCTCGTCGCCGACAAGATCATCGCGGCGTGCCGGGAGACGGGCGCGCAGGCCGTGCACCCCGGCTTCGGCTTCCTGTCGGAGCGCGCGG
>JASLDZ010000482.1 GCA_030151985.1 Caulobacteraceae bacterium
CCCAGCGGAACTCGAAGCGCGCCTTTGAAAGCGCGTTATCGCGGATTTGCGCGCCGGGGTGGCCCTTGGCGAGGTCGGCGGCGTGGGCGGCGATCTTGTAGGCGATGATGCCGTCCTTGACGTCCTTCTTGTCCGGAAGCCCCAGGTGTTCCTTGGGGGTGACGTAGCACAGCATGGCGGTGCCGTACCAGCCGATCTGCGCCGCACCGATGGCCGAGGTAATGTGGTCGTAGCCGGGGGCGATGTCGGTGGTGAGCGGCCCCAGGGTGTAGAACGGCGCCTCCCCGCAGACGGCGAGTTGCTTGTCCATGTTGGCCTTGATCTTGTGCAGCGGCACGTGGCCGGGGCCCTCGATCATCGCCTGGCAGCCGCGGTCCCAGGCGACGCGGGTGAGCTCGCCCAGCGTCTCCAGCTCGGCGAACTGCGCGCGGTCGTTGGCGTCGGCGATGGAGCCGGGGCGGAGGCCATCGCCGAGGCTAAAGGTGACGTCGTAGGCGCGCATGATCTCGCAGATCTCGGGGAAGCGCTCGTAGAGGAAGCTCTCGCGGTGGTGCGCCAGGCACCACTTGGCCATGATCGACCCGCCGCGGGAGACGATGCCGGTGACGCGGTTGGCGGTGAGCGGGATGTAGGGCAGGCGCACGCCGGCGTGGATGGTGAAATAGTCGACCCCCTGCTCGCACTGTTCGATCAGGGTGTCGCGATAGACTTCCCAGGTGAGGTCTTCGGCCACGCCCTCGACCTTCTCCAGCGCCTGGTAGATCGGCACGGTGCCAATGGGCGCGGGGGAGTTGCGCACGATCCACTCGCGGATGTTGTGGATGTTGCGGCCGGTGGAGAGGTCCATGACGTTGTCGGCGCCCCAGCGGATCGCCCAGACCATCTTCTCCACCTCCTCCGCCATGCTGGAGGTGACGGCGGAGTTGCCGATGTTGGCGTTGACCTTGACCAGGAAGTTGCGGCCGATGGCCATCGGCTCCAGCTCGCCGTGGTTGATGTTGGCCGGGATCACGGCGCGGCCGCGGGCGACCTCGTCGCGCACGAACTCGGGCGTGACGTGGTCGGGGATGGAGGCGCCGAAGTCCTCGCCGTCGCGCTGGGCCGCCTTGAGCGTGTCGCGGCGCAGGTTCTCGCGGATGGCGATGAACTCCATCTCGGCGGTGACCTCGCCGGCGCGGGCGTACTCCAGCTGGGTGACCTTGGCGCCCGAGCGGCCGCGCATCACGCGGGGAAGGTTCGGGAACTGGGGCACGGCGTAGCGGGCGGAGACGTTCCCGTTGTCCTCCGGCTTCACGGCGCGGCCGATGACGTCGTCCACCCCGCCGCGGGCGCGGACCCAGGCGTCGCGGGGGCGGGGCAGGCCGCGCTCGATGTCGATCACCGCGTTCGGGTCGGTGTAGGGGCCGCTGGTGTCGTAGAGGGTGACGGGGGGCTCGTTGGCGCTCGGGTGCAGCGCCACCTCGCGGAACGGGACGCGCAGGTCGGGGAACCGCTCGCCCGACGCATAGACCTTGCGGCTGCCGGGCAGCGGCCCGGTGTCGATCCGGCCGGTGGGGATTTCGGCGGGGGTGAGCGCGTTCATCGGCAGGCTCCACAAGGGGCCGCGACGACTCAGGGAGGGGATGCGCGTGGACCCGCGCAGAGTTCCGCTCCCTTCGCCGGCATGACCCGGATCAGGTTCGGCGGGTTTGCGGGGAGCACCCGCGTCTCAGCCGCTCGCGCGACACCCCGGAGAACGCATCGACCGTAGAGCGCCCGCGCGCCGGCCACAACCGCGCCGGACCGCCTCTTTCGGCGACCGAAGAGAACGTTTGACGAACATCGCGCTTCGTGTATGATTCGGCCGCGCCACGTCCGCCGCTGTCGCACCCCGCGCCCACAACCTGCCCCTGTCGGCGTCCGGCCGGCTGGAGGGTGGACGATGGGCGGCGATGACGGGCGTGACGACGACGACGCGTGGCCCGACGAGCGGGGTCGCGCGCGGGACGCGGTGCTTGACCTTTTGGCCTCCAGCCTGGACGCGGCGCTGCCGCTGGTGACGGACGTCCGCCGCGACGCCCGCCTGCGCGAGATCGCCGCCGCCTGCGCGCAGATCGGCTTTTTGGGCGAGGCCGCGCGCCGGCTCGCCGCCTGAGCCGCCGGCCCGGCGCCCTTCATTTTCCATGTCGGAAACTTTCGACTTGACGATATGGAAAGTCGCAGGCAGTCTCTTTCCATACCGGAAAGCGAAGGAGCGGCGGTGATGACGGACATGGGAACGGCGGCGGGCGCATTGGCGGACGCGCAGGCGGCGCGGGCGAAGCTGGCGGCCAAGCTGGACTGCCCGCCCTATACCCACGCGGTGTTCGGGGCGCTGTTCGCGACGCTGGTGGCCGACATGGCCGCGCCCGAGCACCTGATCGTGCCGATCGAGGGCGCGGTGATGCTGGCCGGCTTCGGCCTGTTCCTGTGGTTCCGGCGGCGCATGGGCTTCTTCGTCAACGGCTACCGCCGCGGGCGCACGCGGCCGATCGCGCTGGGCCTCCTGGCGGTGTACCTGGCCTGCTTCAGCCTGGCGTTCTGGTGTCGGACGCAGCTGAACCTCTACTGGCCCGCCTTCGCTTTGGCGTCGGTGATGTTCGTGGTCGGGACCGCGGCGAGCGTCGCCTGGAACCGCACCTACCGCGCCGAGCTGGTCGGCTCGCCGGGGCCGGCGCGGTGAGCCTGCCCCTGGACCCCGTGATCCACCCGCCGGCGCGCCTGCAGATCGTGGCGGTGCTGTCGGCGGTGAGCGACGCGGAGTTCGCGCTCCTGCGCCAGACCACCGGCGTGTCGGACTCGGTGCTCTCCAAGCACCTGTCGGCGCTGCAGGAGGCGGGCTACGTGAAGCTGCGCAAGGCGGCGCTGGACGGGCGCCAGCGCACCTGGGCCTCGCTGACGGCGCAGGGGCGCAAGGCCTTCGCCGGCCACGTCCAGGCGTTGCAGGCGCTGGCGGCCGCCGCCCTGCCGCTCGCGGCGGAGTAGCGCGCCATACCGCCGCGCGGCGCGCCGTCACGGCGCATCCGCGCGCGGGTTCGCTCCGTAATCCCTTCACGGCGCGGCCGAATCCGGCCGCAGGAGGACAGGCGGAATGGTGGGCGAGACGGACGACGAGACGGTGAGCCGGGAGCTGGTGCAGGCGCAGGAAGCGCTGCTGGAGCTCCTGGCCTCCACCCTGGACAACGCGCTGGTGATGGTGACCGACGCCCACCGCGGACGGCGGCTGGAAGAGATCGCGGCCACGTGCGACCATATCGGCTTCCTGGGCCAGGCCGCGCGGCGGCTGGGAACCGGCTGAGGCGCCCGCGCCCTTCCGTAACGCGGCCGCCGGAAATCCGCCGCCGTGGCGGGCGATGGCTGGACCCGCGGGTCGGAGACGGAGCGGCATGGCGGCGAGGAGCATGACGGCGGGCGCGGCCCTGGCTTCGGCCCTGCTGCTGGCGGGGAGCGCCTCGGCGCAGGCCGTCGCCACCGGCGCGGGCCGCACCGACGAGCTGTCGGAGGCTTCGCGGATCGACGCCTACCTCGCCGACGCCGCCCGCCAGCCCTCCGCCGCCTCCGAGAGCCGCGTCACCGCCTCCGAGGCGGCCGCCAGCGCCGAGGCGATCCCGCCCATGGCGCCCGACAGCCCGTGGGCGCGCGGCGTGGCGGGGCCGGTCGACCGATCGCGCGCCTTCGCGGAGGCGGCCGAGGCGACTCCGCCCTGCGACCACAAGGTGCACGGGGAAGTCGGCGCGGAGATCGGCTCGGGGGGCTCCAAGGGCGGCTACGGCGTCGCCACCATGCCCTTGGGCAAGGACTGCCAGGCGCACGTGACCGTCGGCGTCTCCAGCTACAGCGGGCGCGGCTACGGCGGCTACGCCTACGCGCCTTACGGCTACGCCGCCCGGCGCAACGCCTACGCCGGGACGTTCGGCTACGCCCCCCGCGACGGCGCGACCGCGT
>JASLDZ010000238.1 GCA_030151985.1 Caulobacteraceae bacterium
GGGGTCGAGCCCGAGCGCCTGTCCGCCGCCGGCTACGGCTCCGACGTGCTGGTGGCGCCCGACGCCCCCACCGACGAGCGCAACCGCCGGGTGGAGATCCACCGGCTGGACTGACGCTCGGGAGAAGTCGCCATGAGGCGTGAACGTTACGCTTGGCTCCGGGACCGGCTGAAGACGCTTTCCGGCGGCCTTCACAGTGATGACGGCGCGGAAGTCCTCGCCGATCTCGTGCAGTCATGGGGAGACACCTATAGACGCTTCCGCCCAACGGCGCGCATTTTCGAGGTGCCGCTTGAGGGTTTTAACTACCTCTTCGACGTAGCGGAGGAACGCAACATCGCGGCGTTTGGCTTCATGCGCGGCAAAAACACAAGCAAGCGCGACAGCCCCCGCCAGCGAAAATACCCCAAGGCCGAGCCGCGCGCCTTCCACCGCGGTCATATGATTCCCCATAGCGGTCATGGGGGTAACGACATCAACCTCTTCATTCAACGCGGAGAAATCAACAACGGACCTTTTCACCGTTTGGAAAACCTCGCGGTATCGACCCCTAACTCATTCTACTTCGTGCATCTGATCTATTCGCCCCATTCTCAAAGCTCACGACCAAGCGAAGTCGAGCAGGGTTTGATTCTCGCGGGACCGCCCGCGACGCTTGACGAGGCCTGTTTTCCAAACTGAGGGCGCAATGCAGACGCGAGAAGGGGCGGCCGCGTCGCCGCGACCGCCCCCCGTTCGTCAGCCTGCCAGGCGGCGCTTAGGCGGCCTGGGCGTCGCCTTCGATGCGCGCCGGTTGGGCGGCGGTCGAGACGGCGATGCGGCGGGGCTTCAGCGCCTCGGGCAGTTCGCGGCGCAGCGAGATCGAGAGCAGCCCGTCGTTCAGGGCCGCGTCGGTCACCACCACGTAGTCGGCGAGCTGGAAGCGGCGCTCGAAGTCGCGCTCGGCGAGGCCGCGGTGCAGGTACACGCGCTGGGCGTCGTCGTTGGCGGTCTTGCGGCCCTGCACGGTGAGGAGGTTCTCCTTCACCTCGAGGTTCAGTTCGTCGGCCTTGAAGCCGGCGACCGCGATCTCGATGCGGTAGGCGTTCTCGCCCACGGTCTCGATGTTGTAGGGCGGGTAGCCGGACGGCCCTTCCAGCTTGGAGGCCTGGTCGAGCAGGTTCGCCAGCCGGTCGAAGCCGACGACGGAACGGTAGAGCGGCGTGAAGTCGATCGTACGCATGGAAGCATCCTCCTAGATCAGCAAGGTTGCGACACGGACCGGCCTGCGAGGAGCCGACCCGCTATGGGGAGAGCCTTCGGCGACCCTGACGGCGTCGTCTGCGGCCCTGTGGAAGCCCGGCGAACCAGCGCCTCCACGAGCGAGGAGGTAGGCGCCCGAAAAACGGCTTCAAGCCCGGTCCAAACGCTTTTTTGAGAGCGCCGCGCGCCGCTTGGCCGCCTTGCCTTTCGATGCCGAGGCGGCATGGTCGCCGCTTCGCTCCCGAGGAGTCGCCGCATGCGGTCCGCAACCCCCATCCCGGTCGCCCTGACCGCCCTGGCGCTGGCGCTGGCCTCCGCGGCCGGGGCGCAGGCCTTCAGGCCGGGGCCGAAGATCGGGCCGCCTCGTCCCGGCGACCTCGCCGCGCCGGCCTCCGACCCGCTGGCCGCGGTGATCGCCTCGCCCCAGCGCCCGGCGGTGGACGTGGTGCGCGACGTCTTCCGCCATCCCGAGGCGTCGCTGCGGTTCTGGGGCCTCAAGCCCGGCATGACGGTCGTCGACCTCGATCCCGGCGGCGGCTACTGGACCGAGATCCTCGTGCCCTACCTGAAGGCGACCGGCGGCCGCTACATCGCCGCGGAGTCGCCGCGCGAGCGCAACGGCTTCATGGCCAAGCACGCCGACAAGGCCCGCTACGGCGACATCGGCTATATCGTGTTCGACAAGGGGGCGGCGCCGATCGGTCCGCCGCGCTCGGTGGACCTCGTGCTCAGCGCGCGCGAGATTCACAACTGGATGGCCGACGGCTACACCGACAAGGCGATGGCGCAGGTCGCCGCCGTGCTCAAGCCGGGCGGGATCTTCGCCGTCGAGGACCACCGCGCCGACGGGTCGAAGGTGAAGGCGGACGGCTCCCAGGGCTACGTCCGCACCGCCGACGTCGTGGCCGCCGCGCAGCGCGCCGGGCTGAGGCTGGAAGCGGCGTCCGAGATCAACGCCAACCCGCGCGACACCAAGGACTATCCGTTCGGCGTCTGGACGCTGCCGCCCTCGCGGCAGAGCTCGGCCGACGGCAAGTCGCCCCCGCCGCCCGGTTTCGACCGCGCCAGGTACGACGCCATCGGCGAGAGCGACCGCATGACGCTGCGGTTCAGGAAGCCCGGATGAGCGCCCGCCACCTCGCGGTCGGCCTCGCCGCGCTCCTGGCCGCCGGCGCGGCGTCGGCGGACACGGCGCTGCGCGTCACGACCAAGCCCGCCGCCCAGGCCTTCGCCTTCCTGCGCGACTACTACAAGCTGGCCCCCGCCGAGCGCACGCACTTCGCGCTCGCCTATCGGCTGCAGGAGAAGGGCAAGACCACGCCCGCCCGCGTCACCCTCGTCGACGGGGGGGCGGAGACGCCGCTGCCCACCTCGCCCGACGGCTGGTTCACGCGCCTGCCCTCGGCCGCGGCCCTGACGCGGGGCGCGCAGGTGCGGGCGGAGGTGCCGGCGGACTCCCGGCCCGGCATGGCGATGATCCCCGAGGCGGTGCTGGCCTCGGGGCCTGAGGTGGGCGCCGCCGACCTCCAGGCCGCCGCCGCCCAGGTCGCCGCCGCCACCAGGCGCGTGGCGGGTCCCCTCAGCGTGCTGACGCCCAAGTTCAACCGGGTGCTGTTCTCGGGCGCGGAAGGGGCCGAGGCGGTGGACGGGCAGGGCAGGTCGACGCCGCTGCCCCTGTGGCGGGGCACGCCGGTGCTGGACCTCACCAAGGCCGAGGGCGTGCGCTCCGTCCGCTTCGCGCGGGCGCCCTATCACGCGCTGCTCGCCCCGCCAGCCAACTGAACGGCGATCACCGGGTCCGCGGCTGACGCTGCGGGAGGCTTGAACCGGGCGGCGGGGCCTGTCTAATGCCGCGCCTCAGCCCGACGTCCGATCGGGCCGGAAACCGGATGGGAGCCGACCATGGCCACGCTCGAAGAGATCACCGACCGCTTCAAGACCGCCGTGGGCTCCGACTCCGGCCTCGGCAAGTCCGTCAAGTTCGACCTGAAGGGCGACGGCTTCATCCACATCGACGGCGGCAGCGTCACCAACGAGGACAAGCCCGCCGACTGCACCATCATCGTGTCCAAGGAAGATTTCGAGAAGATGGGCGACGGCACGCTCGATCCGACCATGGCCTTCATGCAGGGCAAGCTGAAGATCAACGGCGACATGAGCGTCGCCATGAAGCTGCAGCCGCTGCTCGCCAAGGCGCGCGGCTGACCCGCGCCCCGGGCAGCGCCCCGCCCTCGCCGGAGGGCGACCCGCCGCTCGTCGCCATCCCCGAAGCGCCGGTCCCCCAGGGGGCGGTGACGCAGTGGGTGGCGGCGGGGCGGGCGCGGCTGCGGGTCGCGCTGTTCCCGGCCTCCGGCGCGGTGCGGGGCTCGGTGGTGCTGAGCCCCGGCCGC
The DNA here is from genome assembly GCA_030151985.1 of Caulobacteraceae bacterium. Lineage (GTDB taxonomy): Bacteria > Pseudomonadota > Alphaproteobacteria > Caulobacterales > Caulobacteraceae > JASLDZ01. The sequence goes on from JASLDZ010000238.1 coordinate 3,633, forward strand.
ACCGAGCCGATCGAGAAGTATTTCGAGGTGGTGGAGGAGCTGCGCGGCCGGGGCTTCACCGTGCTGGTGCACGATTGGTTCGGCCAGGGCCTCTCCACCCGCCCGCTGCGCGATCCCCTGCGCGGGCATGCGCTGAGCTGGCGACGGTTCCTGCAGGACTTCCGGGCGGTGCTCGACGCGTTCGAGCGGCGCCTGCCCCGGCCCTGGATCGCGATGGGGCACTCCATGGGCGGCGGCCTGACCGCGCTGGCGCTGGCGGAGGGCGAGCGCCGTTTCGCCGGGGCCGTGCTCTCGGCGCCGATGACGGGAGTGCTGACCGGCGAGCGCCGCCCGGCCGAGCTGCGGCTCGTCTCCAAGCTGATGCGGCTGGCGGGCCGGGGAGGGGAGCTGCCGCTGCCGCCCGTCGATCCCCTGCACGAGACCTTCGACACCACCGTCCTGACCCACGACCGCGCCCGCTGGGAGCGGACCCGCGCGCAGGTGGTCGCCTGTCCCGACCTCGTGCTCGGCGGCCCGACCTGGTCGTGGCTGTCCTGCGCGCTGGAGCTGTCGGCGCGTCTGAAGCGGCCAGGCTCGGCCGAGGGCGTGCCGATCCCCGTGGCCGTCGTCGTCGCGGGCGAGGAGAAGCTCGTGGACAACGCCGATTCGCGGGCGCTGGCCGGCCGCCTTCCGCGCGGGCGGCTGGTGGAGGTCCCGGGCGCCTACCACGAGCTCCTGATGGAGACCGACACGCTCCGCGCGCCGTTCTGGGCCGCCTTCGACGCGGTGGCCGACGAGGCGGCGCCGCGCCGCTGAGGAGGATCAGCCGCGCCGGGCCGCCTTGGCGACGTAGAGGGCGGCGTCGGCCTCCGCCAGCGTCTGAGCCGCGTCGCGGCCCGGCTCCAGCGCGCGCACGCCGTAGGACACCGACAGCGCCAGCGAGCGCCCCGCATGCACCAAGGGCTCGGCCGCGACCGCCGCCGCCAGCGACGCCGCCTTCGCCCGCGCGTCGTCCAGCGGAGCGCGCGCCAGCAGCACCGCGAACTCGTCGCCGCCCAGCCGACCCACCACGTCGCTTTCCCGCACGCCGTCCGCCAGCGCGGCGGTGACCTGCTGGATCGCCGCGTCGCCCGCCGCGTGGCCGTGCGCGTCATTGATCGCCTTCAGCCCGTCGAGGTCGAAGTAGATCACCGCCGCCTCGCCGCCGTAGCGGGCCTGAAACGCCAGCGCGCGGCTGAGCTCCCGCACGAAGGCGCGCCGGTTCAGGGCGGGGGTGAGGGGGTCGCGGTCGGCGATCAGCTCCACCTCGGCCAGCCGGCGGGTCAGCCGCGCCACCTCCGCCCGCAGGAAGGCCAGCTCCTCCTCCGCGGTGGCGAACGCGGCGGGCCGGGGGAAGGCGACGACGCCCGCGGCAGGGTCCGAGGACGGGGCCTTGGGAGAGTCGGACATGACGGCGGCGATGCTTACGCCCGTTTGTTGTGCGCGCAACGGCGCGTCTCTATGGTGCGGCGCTTCGTCGAGCCCGCTTCGGAGCTGAGAGCCAGACGTGGACCGCCCGCCCGGCCCCGCCGACCCCCCCGCCCGTCCGCCCGTGGCCATCGTGATGGGCAGCCGCTCCGACTGGCCCACGCTGAAGCACGCCGCCGACGCCCTCGATTCGCTGGGCGTGGCGTGGGAGGCGAAGGTCGTCTCCGCCCACCGCACGCCGGAGCGGATGGTCGCCTTCGCCAAGGGCGCGCGCGCGGCGGGCGTCAAGGTGGTCGTCGCCGGCGCCGGCGGCGCGGCGCACCTGCCGGGCATGGTGGCGGCGCTGACGGAGCTGCCGGTGCTGGGAGTCCCCGTGAAGTCCAAGGCGCTGAAGGGCCTCGATTCGCTGCTGTCGATCGTGCAGATGCCCGGCGGCGTGCCCGTGGGCGCGCTGGCGATCGGCGAGGCGGGAGCGAGGAACGCGGGCCTGCTCGCCGCGCAGATCCTGGCGCTCTGCGACCCCGTCCTGATGGACCGCGTCGCCGCCTTCCGCGCCGCCCAAACCGCCGCAGTGGACGAGACCGTCGAAGACGGGGCCGGCTCCTGACCGCGCTCAAGCCGGGATCGACGCTGGGGGTGCTGGGCGGCGGCCAGCTCGGGCGGATGATCGCGCTCGCCGCCGCGCGGCTGGGCTTCGACGTCGCGGTGCTGGGCCGCGAGCCCGGCTCGCCTGCCGGCCGGGTCGCCGCGCGCGAGATCGTCGGCGACTACGCCGACCCCGCCGCCCTGGCGGAGCTGGCGGCCGCCTGCGACGTGCTCACCTTCGAGTTCGAGAACGTCTCCGCCGAGGCGGTGGCGGCGCTGGAGGCCAGGGGCTTGCGGGTCGCCCCCTGCGCCCGCGCGCTGGCGGTGGCGCAGGACCGAGCGGACGAGAAGGCCTTCCTGAACGCCCACGGCTGCCCGACGGTGGACTACGCGGTGGTCGACGGGATCGAAGACCTGCGCGCGGGCCTCGCCCGGCTGGGCGCGCCGGCGCTGCTAAAGACCCGCCGCGAGGGCTATGACGGCAAGGGCCAGGCGTGGGTCCGCGACGCGGGCGAGGCGGAGGCCGCCTGGACCTCCATCAGCGCGCGTCCCGCCATCCTGGAGGCGCGCTGTCCCTTCGTGCGCGAGCTGTCCATCGTCGCCGTCAGGGGCGCGGACGGAAGTTTCGCCGCCTATCCGTTGTCGGAGAACACCCACGAGAACGGCGTCCTGCGCCGCAGCGTCGCGCCCGCGGCCGTCTCCGCCGCCACCCTCGCCGAAGCGCAGCGGATCGCGCGGGCGGTGACCGAATCGCTGGGCTATGTCGGCGTCATCGGCATCGAGCTGTTCGAGCTCGAGGGCGGCGCTCTCCTGGTCAACGAGATCGCGCCCCGGGTGCACAACACCGGCCACTGGACCGCCGGCGCCTGCGAGGTGGACCAGTTCGAGCAGCACGTCCGCGCCGTCATGGGCTGGCCGCTCGGACCCACCGCGCCCCTGGCCCGCGCGGAGATGACCAACCTCCTGGGCGCGGAGGTCGAGGATTGGGCGGCGTTGGCCGCCGATCCCCGCGCCCGGCTCTGGCTCTACGGAAAGCCGGACGCGGCGCCGGGACGCAAGATGGGTCACGTCACCCGGCTGTCCCCGCTCGCCTAGACCGGCCGACCGGAAGGCCTGGGCGAGCGCCTTCGCCTCCACCTGCGGTCCGCGACGTTGCGTCCACAGCCTTCGGGCGAGTTTCTTCGCCGCCTGCACGGACCCTTAACCGCGTCCGCGCACGGTGCGGCGTCATGAAGACGTGTCTCGTCGTCGACGACAGCCGGGTGGTGCGCAAGGTCGCCAGCCGCATCCTGGAGGCGCTCGACTTCGAGCCCCTGGAGGCGGGTGACGGCCTGGAGGCGCTGTCGGTGTGCCGCGCCTCCATGCCGGACGTGGTCCTGCTCGACTGGTCGATGCCGGTGATGGACGGGGTGGAGTTCCTGCGCGCGCTGCGGGCCGAGCCGGGCGGCGACGTGCCGGTCGTGGTCTTCTGCAGCGCCAACGACGAGCCCGCGCGGATGGCGCACGCGCTCGACGCCGGGGCGGACGAGTACATCATGAAGCCGTTCGACGGCGACATCATCGCCGCCAAGTTCGCGCAGGCGGGCCTGCTGTGAGCCCCGAGGAACTCCCCTTCGTCGCCGAGCTGGCGCGCCGCCGCGCGGGCCTGCACGTGCGCCCCGACCGCGCCCACCTCGCCGAGGCGCGGCTCGCGCCCGTCGCCCGCCGCCAGGGCTTCGCCGACGTGCCGGCGCTGATCTCCGCGGCGCGCGAGGACGAGGACGGGGAGGCCGCGACCGCGCTGGTGGAGGCGCTGGCCTCCAGCGACACCGCCTTCTTCCGCGACCGCCAGATGTTCGAGCGGCTGGCCGGCGACACGCTCCCCGCCCTCGCCCGCCGCCGCCCCGACGGGGTCGTGCGGGTGTGGTCGATCGGGTGCGGGGCGGGGCAGGAGGTCTACTCGCTGGCCATCGCCGCGGCGGAGGCCGCCACGCCCGAGCTGAAGCTGCAGCTGTTCGCCAGCGACCTATCGGACCGCGCGCTGCAGAAGGCGCGAGCGGGCGCCTACACCCATTTCGAGGTGCAGCGCGGGCTGCCGGTCCGCACGCTGCTGCGCTGGTTCGAGAAGACCGGCGAGGCCTGGCGCGTGCAGCCGCAACTGCGCCAAGGCGTCCGCTGGGCGCGCGTCAACCTGATGGACGACCTCTCGCGGCTGGGCGTGTTCGACGTGATCCTCTGCCGCAACGTGCTGGGCGGCCTGGACGTGGACGCCGCGCGCGAGAGCCTGCTGAAGCTGGAGGCGCTGCTGGCCCCCGACGGCGTGCTGGTGATGGGCGCGTCCGAGGCTCCGGAGCTGCCCGCCAGCCTGCACGGGCAGGGCGGAATCTTCCACCGCGACCCGCAGGCGGTCCGCGAGGCGGCCTAGCGCCGGGTTGACGCCCTCCGCAGCCCGACCCACGGTGCGCCCTCAACCTGATCGACGATCAGTCGGCGGCGTGCGGGAGGATGCGGACTTGGCTGACGCGAATCTGTTCGACCTTCGGGGCAAGGTGGCGGTGGTCACCGGCTCCTCCCGCGGCATCGGCAAGGCGATCGTGGAACGGATGGCCGAGCACGGCGCCAAGGTCGTGGTCTCCTCCCGCAAGGCCGGCCCCTGCGACGAGGTCGCGGCCGCCATCAACGCCCGTCACGGCGAGGGCACGGCGCTGGCCATCCCCGCCAACATCTCCTCCAAGGAGGATCTGCAGCGGCTGGTGGACGAGACGGTCGCGGCGTTCGGCCGGATCGACGTCCTGGTCTGCAACGCCGCCTCCAACCCCTACTACGGCCCGCTGGCCGGGATCGCGGACGACCAGTTCCGCAAGATCCTGGAG
>JASLDZ010000079.1 GCA_030151985.1 Caulobacteraceae bacterium
CGTCGGCACCCACGGCTACAACAACTTCGCGGCCAAGCACTTCGCCGAGGCCTTCATGGCCGCGATCGGATCGAAGATGGTGTTCACCAGCGTCACCATCGACCAGCCGGGCAAGGCGGTCTCGATGATGATGCACGGGGCGTGGCTGGCCGGCACGCCGCCGATGGAGACCTGGGACGTGCTGACGCTGATCGGCACCAACCCGATCGTCTCGATGAACGGGGGGCTCGGCATGAACCCGGCCAAGCGCCTGCACGAGGCCAAGAAGCGCGGCATGAAGCTGGTGGTCATCGACCCCCGCCGCACCGACTGCGCCGAGCACGCCGACGTCCACATCCCCGTCCGCCCGGGGGAGGACGCGCCCGTGCTGGCGGCGATCGCGCGCCTCCTGATCGCCCGTGGCCAGATCGACCGGCTGTTCGTGGACGCGGAGGCTGACGGGCTGGAGGCGCTGACCCGCGCGGTCGAGCCCTATACGGTCGAGATGGCGGCGGCGCGGGCCGACGTGGACCCCGCGCTGATCGAGCAGGCGGCCGACATCATCGGCTCGGCCAAGCGCGGCGCGTTCAGCGCCGGCACGGGCGCGAACATGAGCGGGCGCGGCAACCTGGTCGAATACTTCGTCAAGGTGCTCACCACCCTAAAGGGCTTCTGGCGGCGCGAGGGTGAGGCGCTGCTCAACCCCGGCGTCTGCATCAACCCCTTCCCCGCGATCGCCGCCTCCCCCGGTCCGATGCCGACCACCGGCGGCGGCGAGGTGTTGCGCATCCGGGGGCTGAAGGAGAGCACCGCGGGCCTTCCCTGCGCCGGGCTGGCCGAGGAGATCCTCACCCCCGGCGAGGGGCAGGTGAAGGCGCTGTTCGTGCTGGGCGGCAACCCGGTGCTGGCCTGGCCCGACCAGATCCTGACCGTCGAGGCGATGAAGGCGCTGGAGCTCCTGGTCTGCTTCGATCCCCACCTCTCGGCCACCGGCCGCCATGCCCACTACGTCGCCGCCCCCACCCTGCCGCTCGAGGTGATGAGCTCGACCTCGCTGAACGAGCTGGTCGGCAACTTCGGACCGGGCTGGGGTTTCCATGGCCCCTACAGCCAGTGGGCCGAGCCGCTGATGAGCCCGCCGGAGGGGTCGGATCTGCGCGAGGAGTGGCAGGTGTTCCACCGCATGGCCGCGCGCATGGGCCTGCCGCTGACGATCAAGTCGAGCGCCTGGCTCGACCCCGCCCAGGCCGCCGAGGACGCCACGGTGGTCGAGTCGGGCGCGCAGATCGGCTCGCGCGACGTCTGGCGGATGCTGCTGAAGGGGTCCCCCGTGCCGGCCGACGAGATCATGACCGCGACCGAGGGCCGGCTGTTCGACCGCCCGACCGTGGTGGTGCAGCCCCGCCCCGCCGGCTGGCCCACGCGGCTGGACATCGGCAACCCCGTGGCCATGGCCGAGCTGGAGGAGATCGCCGCCAACCCGCCCCTGCCCGACGCCTTCCCCCTGCGCCTGATCTCGCGGCGGCTGAAGGAGGTGCTGAACTCCTGCTGGCACGAGAACGCGGCGACCCAGCGCCGCTGGCCCTACAACCCCGCCTTCATGAACCCCGCCGACATGGCCGACCACGCGCTCAGCGAAGGCGACGTGGTGGAGATCGAGAGCGGGCGTGCGGCCATCCGGGGCGTCGTGGCGACCGCGCCCGACGTGCGGCGCGGCTGCATCTCCATGACCCACGCCTGGGGCGCGGAACCGGGGCTGGAGGACGACGCCGACCCCTTGACGGCGGGGGGCAACACGGGGCGTCTGACCGCCATCGACCAGGCCTTCGACCCCCGCACCGGCATCCCGCTCATGAGCGCCATCCCCGTCCGCGTCCGCCCCTACGTCGCCGCATGAGTGCAGGCCCGCCGCGGATGCTGGAGGGGGTGCGGATCGTCGACCTCACCTCGGTGATGTTCGGCCCCTACGCCACCCAGCTGATGGCCGACATGGGCGCGGACGTGGTCAAGGTGGAGGCGCCGACCGGCGACATCTTCCGCCGCGTCGGCAAGCCCGCGAAAACGCGCGGCATGGGCGGCTGCCACATGACCGTGAACCGCGGCAAGCGCTCGGTCGCGCTCGACCTCAAGACCGACGAGGGCAAGGCCTACCTGCGCGAGCTCTGCGCCACCGCCGACGTCTTCATTCACAACGTGCGCGGGCGGGCGATCGAGCGGCTGGGCTTCGGCTACGCGGCGGTGAAGGCGATCCGGCCGGACGTGGTCTATGTCCACTGCGTCGGCTTCGGCTCGGACGGGCCGTACGCGCACCTGCAGGCCTACGACGACGTGATCCAGGCGGCGACGGGCGCGACCTCGCTGATCGGCAAGGTCGATGGCGATCCGAAGCCCCGCTACATCCCGACCGTGATCGCCGACAAGGTGGGCGGGCTGCACGCCGCCTATGCGGTGCTGGCCGCGTACGTCCATCGCCTGCGCACGGGCGAGGGGCAGTTCGTGGAGGTCCCGATGTTCGAGGCCTTCGCGCAGTTCCTGCTGCAGGAGCACCTGAACGAGGCGACGTTCGACCCGCCGACCGGCCCCCTCGGCTACGACCGCCAGCTCGCGCCCAACCGCCAGCCCTTCCCGACCGCGGACGGGGCGATCAGCATCGTGCCCTACACCGACGACAACTGGGGCAAGATCTTCCAGATCCTCGGCGAGCCGCAGGTGATGGACGACCCCCGCTTCCAGACCGCGCTCGACCGGCTGAAGCACGCGGACGAACTCTACGGCCACATCGCGCGTCTGACCCCCGCGCGCACGACGGCCGACTGGCTGGAGCGGCTGAGCGCGGCCCACATTCCCGCCATGGCCGCCCGCGACATGGCCGACATCCGCGACGACTCGCACCTGCAGGCTGTCGGCTTCTTCCGCCCCGACACCCATCCGACGGAAGGCGCCTACCTCCGCACCCGGCCGCCGGTGCGCTTTTCCGCGGCGCCCGAGATTCCCACCCGTCACGCCCCCCGGATCGGAGAGCACACCGACGAGGTGCGGGCGGAGCTGGACGCGCTCAAGGCGGCGCGCCGGGCGGCGGAGTGATCACGCTCCACCACTGCGCGGGCGCCCGCTCGTTCCGGCCGCTGTGGATGCTGGAGGAGATGGGCCTCGACTACCGGCTGGAGCTGATGCCCTTCCCGCCCCGCGCCCGGGTGCCGCGGTACAAGGCGCTGAACCCGCTCGGCACCGTGCCCACCTTCACGGACGGCGAGGTGCTGATGACCGAGAGCGCGGCGATCTGCCAATACCTCGCCGGACGCTACGGGCCGACGCCGCTGGCGGTGGAGCCGCACGAGCCCGGCTACGGCGCCTGGCTGAACTTCCTGCACATGGGCGAGGCGACGCTCACCTTCCCGCAGACGATCGTGCTGCGATACACCCAGCTGGAGCCGCCCGAGCGCCGTCTTCCGCAGGCCGCGGCCGACTACGCCGACTGGTTCACAGCACGGCTGAAGGGGGCGCTGGCGCTGATGGAGGGCGAGTTCGCCTGCGCCGGCCGCTTCACCGCCGCCGACATCTCGCTCGGCTACGCGCTGCAGCTCGCGACCTGGCTGAAGCTGGATGACCGCTTCCCGCCGGACGCCGCCGCCTACTACGCCCGCCTGAAGGCGCGCGACGGCTACCGCCGCGCCCGCGCCGCCGAGACGCCGCCCGCCGCCTCAGCCTCGACGACGACGTCCGTCCGCGAGGCGTAGCGCCGGGCGATCACCGCGCAGGCCATCAGCTGGAACTGGTGGAACAGCATCAGCGGCGTAATGATCGGCCCGACCATGGCGGCGGGGAACAGCACGCCGGCGATGGGGACGCCCGAGGCGAGACTCTTCTTCGAGCCGCAGAACACCAGCGTGATCTCGTCGGGCTTGGAGAAGCCCAGCGTCCGCGCGCCCGTCCGTGTCAGCACTAGCGCCGCGGCGAGCATGGCGAGGTCCAGCGCCACCACGAGCGCGAGATCGACGCCGGACAGCCGCGTCCAGATGCCCTCCACCACGGCTGCGGAGAAGGCGGTGTAGACGACCATCAGGATCGAGCCTCGGTCCACGAGGTTCAGCACGGGCTTGTGGCGCTCCACGAACCGCGCCGTCAGCGGCCGCGACAGGTGGCCCAAAACGAACGGCAGCAGGAGCTGCAGCACGATGTCGAGCACCGCCTTCAGCGACACGCCGCCCCCGTGGCCGCCCGCGTGCGGCATGAGGAGCCCCACCAGCAGCGGCGTCAGGAAGATGCCGATCACGTTGGAGGCCGAGGCGCTGCACACCGCCGCCGGCACGTTCCCCCGCGCGATGGAGGTGAAGGCGATCGACGACTGAACCGTCGACGGCAGCAGCGTGAGGTAGAGCAGCCCCTGCGCCAGCTCCGGCTTCAGCACGCTCGGCGGCACGGTGCGCGCCGCCAGCCCCAGCAGGGGGAACATGACGAAGGTCGCGCCGAACACCGCCAGGTGCAGCCGCCACGCGCCCGCGCCTTGCAGGATCGCCTCGCGCGACAGCTTGGCCCCGTGGAGGAAGAACAGCAGCGCGATCGCCGTCGTGGTCGCCCAGCCGGCGACCACCGCCCCCTCCCCCCGGCACGGCAGGAGGCTGGCGACCGCGACCGTGGCGAGGAGCGCCAGGGTGAAGCCGTCCGGCCGGATGACCTTCATCTCCCTTCCCCCTTGAGGGGGGAAGGGCCGGGGATGGGGGTGACGTCTAGAGCGCGACAATAGCCGGTGACCGCGAACATCGCTGGAGGCGGAGCGGCGCGGCCGCGCTGCGCGATCCCTACGGGATCGCTG
>JASLDZ010000090.1 GCA_030151985.1 Caulobacteraceae bacterium
GCTCGACAAGGCGGTGAAGGACGCCGGCCTCGACCACGAGCAGACCTGGGGCGAGCAGATCGAGGACCGCGGCAGCCAGATCACCTTCTCCGGCCAAGGCCAGCAGGCGCCTCTGGCCGAAAAGTCCAAGTGGGATCCCGACCAGAAGAAGCGCCGCGCGCTGCAGGCCACCCTGCGGGAGGCGCTGCCGGACCTCTCCATCAACATCGGCGGCTCTTCCTCGATCGACATCACCCAGAAGGACGTGGACAAGGCCTACGCCGTGCGGGAGCTGGAGAAGCACTCGGGCGTCAAGCTCAGCGAGATGCTGTTCATGGGCGACGCCACCTACCCCGGCGGCAACGACGCGCCGGTGCCCGAGAAGGCGGGCGTCGACACCATCACCGTGCGCGACCCCCGCGACACCGAGACCGCCATCAACACGGTGATCGCATGCCTGAAGGGGTGAGCCCGCGGCTGGAGCTGTGCGACGACCCGGCCGACCTGGCCGAGCGGGTCGCCGCCTGGCTGCTGGCGCGCGCGCAGGCGAAGGCGGGGCGGTTCGCGATCGCCCTCTCCGGCGGCTCCACGCCCAAGGCGCTCTACGCCCGGCTGGCGCAGGCGCCCTACCGCGACGCGTTCCCGTGGGACCGCACGCACCTGTTCTGGGGCGACGAGCGATTCGTGCCGCCGGACGATCCCTTGAGCAACTACCGCATGGTGAAGGAGGCGCTGCTGGACCACGCGCCGATCCCCGCCGCCAACATCCACCCCACGCCGACCACGGGCGAGACGCCCGAGCAGGCCGCCGCCGACTACGCCCGCACGCTGCAGGCCTTCTACGGCGCCGACGCGCTCGACCCGGCGCGGCCGCTGTTCGACGTGAACCTGCTGGGGCTGGGCGACGACGGCCACACCGCCTCGCTGTTCCCCGGCACGGCGGTGCTGGAGGAGCGGAGCGCCTGGGCCGCCGCGGTGGTCGGCGCCAAGGCGGAGGCGCGGATCACCCTCACCTACCCAGCGCTGGAAAGCGCCGCCGCCGCGGCCTTCCTGGTCACCGGCGCGGGCAAGGCGACGATGCTCAAGCGGCTGCTCGCCGGCGACACGTCCATCCCCGCCGGCCGCCTTCGCCCCACGGGCGAACTGATCGTCTTCGCCGACAAGGCCGCGCACGCGGGCTGACGCGCGCCGCCCTTGCGCCCCGCGCGCCGGGCGGCGAGGGTCCGTCCCGCGCCGTCGAGCGCGGCACGGGAGGCGGATGGATGTCGAAGCTGCGCAAGGAGACGGGGTTCTCGAAGTCGCGCCTGTCGCGGATCGACGCCTTCCTGCAGGAGCAGTACGTCGACAAGGGCCGCATCGCCGGCTGCCAAGCGCTGGTCGCCCGCCACGGCCACGTCGCCTACGACCGTTGCTTCGGCTCCATGGACCTCGCCCGCGAGAAGCCGTGGGCGGACGACACGATCGTGCGCATCTACTCGATGACCAAGCCGATCGTCTCGGTCGCGCTGATGATGCTGTACGAGCGCGGCCTGTTCCAGCTCGACGAGCCCGTCACCCGCGCCCTGCCGGAGTGGAAGGACCAGCGCGTCTGGGTCTCCGGCGAGGGCGAGGCGATGGAGACCGCGCCGCCCCAGCGCCCGGTCAGCTATCGCGACGTGCTGAGCCACACCTCCGGCCTGACCTATGGAGGCTTGCTGGAGCAGATCGGCGTCTCCGGCCCCAGCCACCCGGTCGACGCCGCCTACAAGGCCGCCAAGGTGCGGCGCGAGGCGACCGAGGACCTGGACGCCTTCATCGCCAAGCTGGGCAAGCTGCCGCTGCGCTACCAGCCCGGGCAGGCCTGGATGTACTCGCTGGCCACCGACGTCTGCGGCGCCCTGGTGCAGCGGCTCTCGGGTAAGCCGCTTGGCGTCTTCCTGCGCGAGGAGATCTTCGCGCCGCTGGGCATGGAGGACACCGGCTTCCACCTGCCGGCCGACAAGCTGGACCGCTTCGCCGCCTGCTACATGCGCGGCGAGGACAAGGCGCTGAAGGTCGCCGACGACCCGGCCAAGAGCCCCTGGCTGCAGGCGCCCGTGTTCGAGTCCGGCGGCGGCGGGCTGGTCTCCACCATGGCCGACTACCACCGCTTCTGCGAGATGCTGCGGCGGGGCGGCGAGCTCGGCGGCGAACGGATCATCGGCTCGCGCACGCTCGACCTGATGACGCGCAACCACCTGCCGGGCGGCGCCTCGCTGGCGTCGCTGGCGATGGACGGCTTTTCCGAGACCGTGCCGCAGGGCGTGGGCTTCGGCCTGGGCTTCGCCATGACGGTGGACGGCGCGGCCGCCGGCTCCCCCAGCGAGGGCGACTACTACTGGGGCGGCGCCGCCTCCACGATCTTCTGGGTCGACCCGAAGGAGGATCTGGTGGCGATCTTCCTGACCCAGTTCCTCCCCTCCACCACCTTCAACTTCCGCGGCCAGCTCAAGAGCCTGATCTACGCCGCGATCGAGGAGTGAGCTCCGCATCGGCTCGCCCTCGACACGACTACGGCTGGGATGGCTGCACAGGCTGAACAGGCTCCAGCTCCGGGACCGTTCTTGGCGGAGGCGCGGTGGGATCGGTGCTCGCCGCAGGCGTCCCCCCGCGGAAGACCAGCGGGATCACGACCGTGCCTCCCGCCAGCGGCCTTCCATCGACCGTGTGCGGCTTCATCTTGAACAGCCGGGCCAGCCTCAGCGCGGCCGCGCCGGCTCCCATGCCTGGCGGGCTCTCGCTGATCACGCGGCAGTCGCTGAGCCGACCTTCAGCCGTAACGGTGCACTGCATCTTTGCACGCAGTTCGCGCTGCGCCGTGACCGTCACCGGAGAGACGGCGGGCGGAAGCGTCGGCGGCGACTGCAGCATCGACACGATCCTTGGAAGACCGGCTCGTCAGGAGGCCGGCAGCGTCTATATCCTCCCACCATGCCCGCCGCCGCCAGTCCCGAGATCGAGCGCCTGATCGCGCTCTTGTCGAAGCTGCCGGGGCTCGGGCCCCGGTCGGCGCGGCGGGCGGCGCTGCAGCTGCTGAAACGGCGCGACCAGCTGCTCGTGCCGCTGGCCAGCGCCATGGCCGAGGCGGCGGAGAAGGTGGTCTCCTGCTCGGTCTGCGGCGCGCCCGACACGCGCGACCCTTGCAGCGTCTGCGCCGACCCCGCGCGCGACGGCGCCCTGATCTGCGTGGTCGACGAGCCCGGCGCGCTGTGGGCCATGGAGCGGGGCTCGGCCTTCCGCGGCCGCTACCACGTGCTGGGCGGCCTGCTCTCGGCGCTCGACGGCGTGGGGCCCGAGTCGCTGCGGATCGGCCCCCTGGTCGAGCGCGTGCGCGGCGGCGAGGTGGCCGAGGTGATCCTGGCGCTGCCCGCCACCGTCGACGGCCAGACCACCGCCCACTACCTCGCCGAGCGCCTCGCCACGACCAACGTGCAGGTCACCAGCCTCGCCCGCGGCGTGCCGGTCGGCGGCGACCTCGACTGGCTCGACGACGGCACCATCGCCCAGGCGCTGCGCGCGCGCCGGCCGGCGTGAGGGGTCTGCGCCTCCCCTCTCCGGACCCCGCACGGACCCGGCGCGTGGCGCTGGCGGCCCGGCTGCGGGCGCGACGCACGGGGCGCACGGCCTTCATCGTCGCGGTGGCGGCGCTTTCGGGCGTGGCGGCGGCGCTGTTCGCGCGGCTCTGCGACCTGGCCATGGAGGGGCACGCGCGGCTCTACGCACTCGCCAAGTGGCCGACGCTCCTGCTCCTTCCGATCGGCTTCGCGCTCGCCGCCTGGGCGACGCGCCGGTTCGCGCCCGAGGCGGCGGGCAGCGGCATCCCTCAGGTAATCGCCGCCGCCGAACAGCGCTGGACGGGGCGATGGGGCGGCCAGCGCGTCACCCTGCGCACCGCCGCCTGGAAGGTCGCGCTCTCCGCCGCGCTCCTGCTCTGCGGCGGCTCCATCGGCCGCGAGGGACCCACCGTGCAG
>JASLDZ010000144.1 GCA_030151985.1 Caulobacteraceae bacterium
GTTGCAGGCCGACACCGCCAGCGAGGCGGCGGCGACGGCGAGGATCACGAGCTTACGCATGGCAGGTCCTTCTGAGATGCTCTTAGGCTTAGTGCTTGGCGTCGTTGGCCGTGTCGGTCACGGCGTGACCGGCGGCGCTGACGTCCTTGCCCGCGCCGGAGACGGTGTTGCAGGCGGCGACGGAGACGGCCGCGAGCGCGGCGGCGAGGACGATGAGCTTGCGCATGAGTGATTCTCCCTGAACGGCGAAGCTTAGAACAACTACGCCCTGGCTTGGTTCCCGCCCGCGACCTCGCTTCGCATGGCAGGGCCGACCTGTGGCGCCGGCGCACCATCGCTCGGGGGCGCCGCGGCCGTTCCCTGCGGCGCGGGGAAGTCGAGGCGCACCCGCAGATGCCCTGCAGGCGTGGTGTCGGTCGTCGTCGTCCCGCGCAGCTGCCGCGCGTAGGCGGTCATCAAGGTCCGGCCCACCCCGTCCCCGGCGTCCTCGGCGGGATCGCCGTCGTCCTCGATCTCCATGACGACCCGGTCCGCGACCGTGAAGCGCACCTTCACCACGCCCCCCTCGGGCGGGAAGATGTGCTTGCGCGCCTGGGCGATGGCCTCGACGGCGAACAGCGCCAGAGGCGCCAGCTTGTCGGGGTCCACGTCCAGGTCGTCGGCGGTCAGTTCGGTGCGCAGGTTGGCGGCGCGCCCGCTCTCCGACGTCATCTGCGAGGCGATCAGCTCTTCCAGGAACTGGCGCACGTCGATCCGGCGCAGGTCCTCGCTCTGGTAGAGGGCGCGGTAGATCAGCGCGAGCGCGGTGATGCGCTGGCGGGTGTCGAAGATCGCGGTGCGGGCCGCAGGGTCCGCCAGCGCCCGCTGCTGCATGTTGAGCAGGCTGGTGATGACCTGCAGGTTGTTCTTCACCCGGTGGTGGATCTCGCGCATCAGCGCGTCCTTCTGGGCGAGATTGTCGTTCAGGAGCGCGTCGCGGGCGGTGATCGTCTCGGCCATGGCGTCCATGGTGCGGGCCAGGTCGCGGATCTCGCGCGGGGCCCGGTCGGCGTGGACCGCGCGCACGCTGAACCGCCCCTTGGCGAACAGCCCCGCGACGCGGTCGAGGTAGGCCAGCCAGCGCACCACGACCCGGTCGGTGACCACCCAGACCACCAGCCAGGCGGCGGCCCACATCAGCAGCGGCAGGATGATGGAGGCGAACGGGTTGATCCTCGCCCACGACAGCACCCCCGGCGCCGGCGCCGAGAGCAGGACCGACAGGTTGTCCTTCACCAGCGGCGCCACCACGAAGGTGCGGTACTCGCCCGCCTGGTCGCGGCCCGAGAACTGCGCCCGTCCCTGGCTCCAGGTCGAGGGAAGGGGACCGAAGGCGCGGGGATCGGTCTGCAGCAGGAACTCGCCCCGGCTGTCGATCAGCGCCACGGCCGTGTTGTGCGGCAGGGTCTCGTCCTTCAGGTCCGGGCGCAGGCTGCCGAGCCTCAGCCCCGCCGCGACCACGCCTTCGAACGGTCCCTTGGCCCCCGGCAGCCGCACCGCCACCACCAGGGTCGGCTCGGCGGCCTTCAGCGCCTTGCCCAGCGCGACGGGCGCTCCGCTGCGCACGGCCACGAACCACGGCCGGCTTGCGCGGTCGACGCTGGCGACGAGCGGGGCGGCCGAGCAGACGGGGCGGCCCTGCGCGTCCAGCCGCACGATGTTGGCGTAGCCGTCGAGGCGCGCCTTGAGCCCGGCGAGCCTCGCCGAGCAGGCGGCGTCGGCGGGTTCGGCCGCGATGGCCTCGAGCAGGGCGATGGCGGACTGGATCCGCGCACGCGCCTCCACCGCGCTGCGCTCTCCGGCCTGGGCGAGGCTGGTGCGGCGCACCTCCGCGTCATGACGAAAGGCGACGTAGGTCTGCAGCCCGCCCAGGAGCAGGATGGGCAGCAGCGCCACCGCGAGGCCGAGGCCCAGGCGGAAGCGGATCGTCATCCGCCGGTCGCCGTCGGCGAGCGCCGGGGGCGGGCCCCGGTCCCCGCTCCGGGCGGCGGTCACCGCGCGCCGCTCAGCCGCTCCGCGTGCGCCAGGATCGACCGCATCGCCTCGTCCGCCGGAGCGCCGTCACGGTCGTACTGGCCGCCCTCCAGGATGCCGTGCAGGGCGCGGCGCGCGCGGCTCACGCGGCTCTTCACCGTGCCCACGGCGCACCCGCAGATGTCGGCGGCCTCCTCGTAGGCGAAGCCCCCGGCGCCCACCAGGATCAGCGCCTCCCGCTGTTCCGACGGCAGCATGCCTAGCGCCAGACGCATCTCGTCGAGCGCGATGGGCGCCTCCGGGTCGTCGGCGGCCACCAGCGTGCGCTCCGCCGCCTCCTGGTCGAGCTGGGTCGAGCGCCAGCTACGACGCTTCTCGGAATAGAACTGGTTGCGCAGGATCATGAAGGTCCACGCCTTCATGTTGGTACCCATCTGGAAGGAGGAGCGCGCGTCCCACGCCTTCATCACCGCGTCCTGCGCCAGGTCGTCGGCGGCGGCCGCGTCGCCGCAGAGGGTGCGGGCGAAGGCGCGCAGGTGCGGGATCAGCGCCACGAGGTCGCGCTTGAACGTGGTCTCTTCGCGAGGATTGAGCTCGACGTTGCGCGCCATCAGCCGCGGTCGCCCTTCGAGCCCGCGCCCGCGGCGTCGCCCTTGCGGAGGATGTCGAGGAACTCGTCCGGGACGGGCTCATTGACGATGTCGTCGAACATCTGACGCAGCTTCACGCCTATCGCCTGCTGGCGCAAGCGCGCCTCTTCGAGATCGGGATCATCCGCCGAGGAACCGGCGGATTTAGGGCTGCTCGCCATCGATCATCTTTCACGCGCACATCGACGGGCGCAGTCGCGCCGGCGAAGGGTCAGATCGCGGAAACAAATGATCCGCTCGCGGGTTCCACCGGCGATCGCCGAATCCCGCAAGCCTGCGTCAGGGGTCGTCGGACCTTGCATTTTGTCGCAGGGCGGCGCTTCAAGGCTTGAGCGCGACCGCGCGCCGCAGACAGACGACCGACACCGCCGGAGTGAACATGGGCCTACTCGAACGCCTAGCGCCGCACCTTCCCTACGTGCGCCGCTACGCCCGGGCGCTGACCGGCGACCAGACCGCGGGCGACGCCTATGTGCGCGCGTCGCTGCAGGCCCTGGCCGACGGCGAGGCGCAGCTGCCGGCGCACCTGACCCCCCGCGTGGCGCTCTACCACGTCTTCCACGTGATCTGGGGCGGCACGGGCGCGAAGCTGGAGAGCGAGGGGACCGAGAGCCTCGCCACGCACGAGGTCGCCGACGCGTCCCGTCGCCTGATGCGCATCACCCCGCGCACCCGGCAAGCCTTCCTGCTCACCTCGCTGGAGGGCTTCAGCCCGGCCGAGGCGGCGCAGATCCTGGGCGCGGGTCCGGGCGAGATCGAGCAGCTCATCGCCGAGGCGCAGCGCGAGCTCGACGCCGAACTCGCCACCCGCGTGCTGATCATCGAGGACGAGCCCGTCATCGCCAGCGACATCGAAGCGCTGGTGCGCGAGCTCGGGCATGAAGTGCTGGACGTGGCCGCCACTCGCTCCGAGGCGGTCGAGGCGGTGGCGCGGGAGACGCCCGGCCTGGTGCTGGCCGACATCCAGCTCGCCGACGGCTCGTCCGGCATCGACGCGGTGAAGGACATCCTGGGCCGCTACGACGTGCCGGTGATCTTCATCACCGCCTTCCCCGAGCGCCTGCTCACGGGAGAGCGCCCCGAACCCACCTTCCTGATCACCAAGCCTTTCCAGCCGGAGACGGTGAAGGCCGCGATCGGGCAGGCGTTGTTCTTCCATCCCGGACGCGCCCGCGCGGCGGCCTGACGCAGGGCGGGCGGAGCCGGAACCCGCCCGCGCCGTCGCCCGTTCGGATTCGACGCCGTCGCCCCGGGCGAAGCAGCAGTCTGAGGAACAGCCATGGGAACCGCCAACGGAGCGCTGAGAGGGGACGCCGAGCGCGTCCACTCGGACGGACGTCGCCTCGCCGACGACCTCGGTCGCGCCGCCGACCACGCGCGCGACCTGTTCCCGGAATTCGCCAAACAGGCGCGCGAACTGTTCGACGAAGGCGTCGAGCGGCTCCGCACCCAGATCCGCGAGGGCGGCAAGGACGCGCGCGACGCCGCGGGCGACCAGCTCGACTCCGCGCGCCTCTATGTCGTCGACCGCGTGCAGGAGCGACCGCTGACGATCACGCTCGCGGCGCTCGGCATCGGCGTGGCGATCGGCCTCCTGTTCGCGGGCGGCTCGCGCCGATGATCCTGCGCCGGGTGCTTTCCGCGGCCGCGGCCGCCGGAGCGGTGCTGGCGGGGGCCGGCGTGACGGTGGTTGCGGCGTCCTACGCCCTCTATGCCTGGATGACGGCCTACCTGCCCCGCGCCGGCGCGGCGGCGGTGGTGGCGGCCGTATTCGCGGTGATCGTCCTGGCCGTGGCGTTCGTCGCGGTGCGCGCCGCTTCGCCGAAGAAGCCCAAGCCGTCCGAACAGCCCCGCTCGCTCGTCGACCGAGGCCTTGAGCTGGCGCGCGAGAAGCCGCTGCTGGCGGCGGGCGGGGCGCTGGCGGCGGGCCTGATCGCCCTGCGCAACCCCTCGCTGATCGCCGCGCTGGTCGGCCTCGCCGGACAGTCGCCGCCCCCCAAGACCAAGCGCTAGGACGCAGGTCCCCGCGCGCTACAGCGAGGTATCGCCATGACGACCTTCTCCCTGCCCGATCTGCCCTACGGCTACGATGCGCTGCAGCCGACGATCTCCAAGGAGATCATGACGTTGCACCACGACAAGCACCACCAGGCCTACGTCACCTTCGTCAACAAGTGGCTCTCCGACAACGGCGCGACCGCGACCGACATGGAGTCGCTGGTGCGCGAGTCGAACGGCGACGCGGCCAAGGCCAAGCTGTTCAACAACGCCGGCCAAGCCTGGAACCACGGCTTCTTCTGGAACGCGATGGCGCCCGGCGGCTCCAAGCCCCAGGGGACCATCACGGGCGCGACCGACCGGTTCGGCGGGCTTGAGGCGCTTAAGGCCAAGTTCGTGGAGGGCGGCGTCGGCCAGTTCGGCTCCGGCTGGGTCTGGATCCAGGCGTCGCCGTCGGGCGAGCTCTCGATCCTGCAGACCGGCAACGGCGACACCGCGCTGCTCCGCGACGGCGCGCCGATCACCGGCTGCGACGTGTGGGAGCACGCCTACTACCTGGACTACAAGAACGACCGGAAGGCGTACTTGGAAGCCTGGTTCGACGGCGTGCTCAACTGGGAGTTCGCGGCCAAGCAGTTCGACGCGGCCACGGGTCAGGGCCAAGCCTACACCTACCCCAAGCCGAGCTGAATCTTCTTCTCGACGCCAGGAGGATCGGAACGCACGGCAGATTTCCTCGTTCTAGTCAAGCTGGAGGCGAACGCCTCTGAGGTTCAAGCCGGACGAGGAGACGTCAAATGCTGCAGTGGGCCCTCATCTTCCTGGTCGTCGCGCTGATCGCGGGCGTTCTGGGCTTTGGCGGGATCGCCGCCGGCGCGTCGAGCATCGCGCAAATCCTGTTCACGATCTTCCTGGTGCTGTTCGTGGTGTCTCTGGTCATGCACTTCGTGCGCGGCCGCCGCATCTGACCGGACGCGGACACAAGACCGAAGCGCCAGGGGCGGCGTCCGAGAGGACGCCGCCCCTCTTCGCATGCGCGTTCCGCTCAGCCCGGCCGGCGACGCGGGAGCCGCCAGGTGCGGTAGGGGGAGAAGCCGCCGTCGCCGAAGCCTTGCGCCGTCACGGTCACGCAGTCCTCCGACGCCTCGATCGTGTTGAACGAGGGCGGCGTGCCGCGCAGGCGCGTGGACAGCGTGCCCGCGCCCACGGCGTAGGTCAGCCCGTCTCCCCCCGTGAGCGGCACGGCGAACGGGTTGTGCACATGGCCGGTCAGGATCAGGTCGACGTCGCCCTCCGCCAGGATCGACGCCGCCTCCGCTCCCCGGTGCACGCCGCCCGTGACGGGGGCGCCGATCGCCTCGACCAGGGGGTGGTGGCAGGAGACCACGCGCAGGCCGTCGGGCGCGGCGCGCGCCAGTTCCGCCGCCGCCGTGCGACAGGCGTCCAGGTTGATCGCCCCCTTGGACCAGTCCGGACGGGGTTGGGCGCCCCGCGCGGTGTTGATCATCCGCACCGCCAGCTCGGGCGTGTCGAACGCCCCGCCCTCCGCCGGGCCGATCCAGCGCCGGTAGCGGGCGAAGGGCGTCAGCGCCCGCAGCAGCAGGTTCCAGTAGGGCGTGTCGTGGTTGCCCGGCGTGTGCAGCAGCGGGCGCGGCAAGGCGTCGAGCCAGGCGCGTCCGGCTTCGAACTCGCGCGGCAGCCCGTTCAGGGTGACGTCCCCGCTCATCACCACGAGGTCGCAGGGCCAGCGCCGCGCGAACTCCAGCGTCGCCGCGGCCGCGCCGACGTCCTCTCCTCCGAAGTGAACGTCCGTCAGGTGCAGGAGGCGCACCATCAGGGCGCGTTCACGCCGCCGGCGGCCGCCGCCAGCGCGGCGCCCGCCTCGCCCTCGCGCCGCAGGTGGGCGCCTTCAGGCGTGGGCGGCGGGGGAGCGGGGGCCAGCGCGCGGAAGGCGACAGGGCGGAACGAGACCTGCGCCGTCTGCTCCAGCCGGTGCGACTCCCCGTCGAGCAGCACCGGGATGCGGCCATGCGCCCTGACCCGCGCGCGCCGACAGGTTCCGGCCGTGACGGCGGGGTCGCTGCGCCAGTCCCCCAGGATGTCCGACAGGAGCGTGCGCGCGCCAAGGCGGAAGGCCTCGCCCGCGCCCTTGGGATCGAGCACCAGCGCCTCCAGCGCGTCCTCCCGGTCCAGAGCGCGCGAGACCAGGGGGCACATCAGCGTCAGCGCCTCGGCCTTGATGTCCGGTCCGCCGTCCAGCGAGAAGCGCAGGCGCCCCCGGAAGGCGCGGCTGAGGGCGCGGTAGGCGCGCAGCCACGCCAGCCGCAGCCGACCCTTGCGGATCGCCTCCCGCGCGGGCGCCCAGAGCGCGGGCGCGCCCAGGATGGCGGCGACGTAGAAGGCGCGGCCGTCGATCTCGCCGCCGGAGATGGGCCGCTCCACCCCGCTCTCCAGCACCTCGGCCAGCGCCTCGCGCCACGGCCGCGCGCCATAGATGGCGTGGGGCAGCATGTTCATCGTGCCGCCCGCGAGCGGCGCGACCAGCGGCCCGTCAGCCCCGCACAGCGAAGCGGCGGCGCGGATGGTGCCGTCCCCGGCCAGGACGATGAGGAGGTCGGGCTTGGCGGCCACGGCCCGTTCCAGCGCCTCGCCGATCTCCTGCGGCTGGCATTCGACGACGTTTCCCTCGAGCCCAGCTTCGGACAGGGCGGCCTTCAGCTCGTCGGCCGCGCCCGGGCCGGTGCTGCCGGACGCCGCGTTCACCACCGCTTCGACACGACGGAGGGCCGGGCGCGCGGGCGCGACCGTCGGGGGAGACGTGGGCATGAGGCGAAAACGTCACGGTCGAACGCGAAGTTCCGGCGCGTCCGGATCAGGCGCAACCGACCGGGGCTTCCGCCCCTTCCCGCCCCGAAGTCGCCACACGCGGCCTCGAGACCCCGCCCCCTGTTCACCGACCAAGGCTCGCGTCATGACCGTCTCCTCCCGCCTGCTCGCCGCCGCTTCCGCGCTGTCCCTCGCCGCCGCGGTCGCCGGCCCGGCGTGCGCCGGCGCCTTCTACATCCAGGAGCAGTCGGTGAAGGGGCTGGGCCGCGCCTATTCGGGCGAGGGCGCCGACATCGGGGTGGACTCGCTGTGGTGGAACCCCGCCTCGATCGCGCAGATCGAAGGCGTCCAGACCTACGCCGGCATCCACAGCGTGTTCGTCACCGGCACGCTGCGCGACACGGGCTCGACCCTCACCCAGGGCGGCGTCACCAGCCCGGTCGGCGGCCAGCCCCGGGCGGACAACCCGATCCTCTTCGGCGTGGTGCCGAACTCGGGCGCGGCCTGGCGGGTGAACGACAAGGTGTCGGTGGGGGTCGCGGTGACCGCACCCTTCAACTTCACCACCAAGTACGACGCCGCGAGCTGGACCCGGTACGACGCGCTGAAGTCGCGGCTGCTGTCGATCGACGTGCAGCCCACCGTCGCCCTGCACCTGACCCCCTGGCTCGACGTCGGCGCGGGCTTCGACGCGGAGTACGTGGACGCGACCCTGACCAACGCCCTCCCCAACCTCGCGGCCGGCGGACCGGACGGCGACCAGCGGCTGTCAGGGAACGCGTGGGACTACGGCTACACCGTCGGCCTGCAGCTCCACCCCGGCTCGCGCGCCAGCTTCGGGCTGAGCTACCGCTCGGCCATCGACCACACGCTCGACGGGCAGGTGAC
>JASLDZ010000147.1 GCA_030151985.1 Caulobacteraceae bacterium
AGCAACGCGCGGCGGGTGTTCGTCTACCGGGTGCAGAACGGCCGCGCGGCCGATCTCGCCCACACCCTCGCCCTCACCTTCGGCCAGGCCGGAGCGGCCGCCGCGCGCAGCACCGCGCCGGGCTTCGACGACCGGGGCCGCCCGCCGGGCGTGATCGGCGTCCTGCCCCAGGACGCCAGCATCGCCGCGCCGCCCGGAGCCGGCGTCGGAGCGGGCCCGAACCTCGGCGGCGCGGGCGATGCGCTCGGCCACGCCAGCTTCTCCGCGCCCGCCGCAGGCGCGGGGGCGGGCGGGGCGGGCGGCGTAGGCGGCGCGGGCGGCGCGGGCGGGTCTTCGGTCGACCTGGACGCCGACAACTTCCACGCGCGCATCAACAGCGACGACGTCAACAACGCCATCGTCGTCTACGCCAACCCGCGCGACTACGCGGTGGTGGAGGACGCGCTGCGCAAGCTCGACATCGCGCCCCTGCAGGTCATGATCGAAGCGGCCATCACCGAGGTGACGCTGACCGACCTCCTGCGCTTCGGCGTCCAGGGGCTCTACACCAACCGCGGCGCCTCGGTCGGCCTGACCGAGAGCGCCACGAGCCTCACCCCCACGGCGCTCCTTCCCGGCTTCAACGCCCTCTATTCCGCCAAGTCGATCAGCGCGGCGCTGACCGCGCTGGAGCAGCTGACCACCGTCAAGGTGGTCTCCGCGCCCAAGATCATGATCCTGAACAACCAGACCGCCTCCATCGAGGTCGGCAACCAGGTGCCGATCCTGACCGGTTCGGCCACCAGCACCATCACCAGCAACGCGCCGGTGGTGAACTCGGTCGACTACCGTGAGACCGGCATCATCCTGAAGGTGACGCCGCGGGTGAACAGCTCGGGTCTTGTGCTTCTCGACCTGGCCCAGGAGGTCAGCAACGTCATCCCCGCCGGCTCCTCCAGCACCATCGACTCGCCCACCATCTCCACCCGGCGCATCGCGACGTCGGTGGCGGTCAACGACGGGGAGATCATGGCGCTGGGCGGCCTCATCCGCGAAAGCAAGACCGACGGCAAGAACGGCCTGCCCTACCTGGCGCGCCTGCCGGTGCTGGGGCCCCTGCTCTTCGGCAACATCAACAACGACGACGAACGCACCGAACTGATCGTGCTCCTGCGCCCCCGCGTGGTGCGAAACAGCGACGACAGCCGCGCCGTCACCGAGGACCTGCGCGAGAAGCTGCAGTCCCTGCGCCAGGTGCTGCCCGCCGGCCGCATGCCGTGACGCCGCGACGGGACGCCGAGCCGCCGAGCGGGCGCGACGCCGGCTACGCCGCGGCCGCCGCCATGCTGGCCGCGGCCGCCTTCGCGCTCGTCGCCGCCCAAGTGGCGCGCACCTCGCGCAGCGAGGTGCAGGGAGCCTACGCGGACGCGGCGTCCGCCCGCCTGGACGCGGCCGCCGACGCCGGTTTCGCCTTGGCGCTCCAGGCGCTGACCTCTCCGGATCCGAGGACGCGGTGGGACCTCGGCGACGCCCCGCACGAGCTGAGCTTCGCCGGCGCCCGCCTCAGCGTGGTGGTCGAAGACGAGCGCGGCAAGATCCCGATCAACACGCTCACGCCCACCCAGGTCGCGAGCCTCTTCCGAGCCGCAGGCGCACCCGCCCCCCGGGCCGCCGAGCTGACCGAGGCCTTCCTGGACTGGCGCGATCCCCAGCGGGCGGCCCGCCGCACCAAGCCGACCGGACCGCCCCGGCCGGGGGGGTTTCTGAGCGTCTTCGAATTGCGTGACCTGGCGGGCATGGACGAGGCGCTGTTCGCCCGCCTCGAGCCGGAGGTGACCGTCTCCAACGGAGATACCGGCTTCGACCCCGCCCACGCGGGGCTGCTCGCGCTGCAGGTGATGGAGGGCGCCGACTCAGGATCGGTAAGGGGGATCGAGGCCCGGCGGGAGCGCTCGGGCCAGCGCACCGCGCTCTCCACCGCCGCGAGCGAGGACCCGCACAGCCGGGCGGTTACCGTGGCTGTGACCGCGCAGGACGACGAAGGCGGTCGCTCCCGGCGGCGCTATCTTGTGGAACTGACAGGCGCGCCCGCGAGGCCCTACCTCGTGCGTCAGCGGCTCCCGGCCTAGCGCCGCCGGGGCTGTGACGCCTAGGCCAGCTTCAGGAGCTTCAGCGCGCCCCAGCCTGCCGCGATCAGGAGGCCCCAGGCCGCCAGGTCGAAGACCAGGGCGAGGATCAGACGGCCGTTCAGCCGCCACCGCGGCTTCGCCACGGGATCGCTCTTCAAGGTCTGCACCGCCTGCATGGACGCCTCGCCCGGGGGAACGCGCCTCGCGGGCCCGCACCTTATCATGGCGCCAGCCTACAGGAGTCGCCCGCCGCCTCCAATTGCGGCGAGACGTCACAATTATGTCGATATGGTTGACGCTCCCCGCGAAGCGCTTCATCAACCATGCTGCAGGTTGAAAACGGGCATTCCGCTACGCCCTGGGCTTGTGCACTGCGAAAAATCATTCGCCCCTCACGCGAAGAGGGTTGAAGAGTGATTAAAATGGGGCGATGACCGCATCGTCGCTCAGCGGCGGTCGGGGGACGGCCGCGCGAACGAGCGTCGTCACTCGGGGTCCGCGCCGCGGACATCATGCGGAGCTCAACGATGCGACTGATCAAAACCCTTTCCGCCGCCGCGGCCGCGCTGGCGATGTCGGCCGTCGCGGCCCACGCGTCCGGCGTCACCATCATCAGCACCAGCGCCACCGACACGCCGCCCGCCGGCTACAGCCTGATCGACACCTTCGACACCGCGCCGGCCGCCGGCTACACCTACACCGGCACGACCTTCAACACCGGCACCGCCAGCTTCGCCGCGGCGCCCTACGGCGACGACACCCAGTACGCCTACGTGCTGGGCAACGGCACCGCGACCCTGGACACGGGCTCCTCGCTGCTGACCGGGCTGGGCCTCTACATCGGCTCGGTCGACACCTACAACACCATCTCCTTCTACGGCCCCGGCCACACCCTGGTGGGCTCCTTCACCGGCGACCAGATCCTGCCGCCGGCCAACGGCAACCAGGGCGTCGGCGGCAGCGCCTACGTCAACTTCGGCTTCTCGTCCTACGTCAACGAAGTGGTGTTCTCGAGCTCGCAGAACTCCTTCGAGTTCGACGACATCTCGGTGTCGGCGGCCCCGGAGCCCGCGACCTGGGCGCTGATGCTGGGCGGCGTCGGCATCCTCGGCGGTATGCTCCGCGTCGTGGCGGCGCGCCGTCGCGAAGACGAGGCGACCGGCGCGCTCGTCTGATCCGCGTCCGTCCGGATCGAACAGGGGCCCGCGCTTCGGCGCGGGCCCTTTTTCGTTGAGCGCGCTGCCCCCCTCATGAAGAGCGACCCTCAGCGGCCCTAGCTCTACGCCTCGCGGCCGCAGACCCGGTCCGCCCCGCCCCCACCCAATGCCTCAGGCGCAAGCGTCAACACGGCGGCCACCACCGCGTCGAGGTCGTCCGCGCCCTCCACGTCGGGGGGCCCCGCGACGACCTCCGCGGCTGGAGCGTCCGCGCCGGGAGCGACCCCCTCAGGCGGTCGAGGGCTTCTCCATCCGCGTCGCCATCCGATCATGTGCTGAACACCTCCACCTGATCGTCTTCCAGCTTCACCGCGCTGAGCCTGCCGCTGCGGTAGGCCCCGGTGTCCACCGCGATGCGGTTCGACAAGACCACCGGCCCGCTTTCGGTGATGGAGTGGCCGTGGACCACGAGCGCCCCGAAATCGTCCTTGCTCTCCAGGAACTCGCGACCGATCCACAGCAGGTCCTCGTCCT
This sequence comes from Caulobacteraceae bacterium, assembly GCA_030151985.1. Taxonomy (GTDB): domain Bacteria; phylum Pseudomonadota; class Alphaproteobacteria; order Caulobacterales; family Caulobacteraceae; genus JASLDZ01. Next base: position 3,800 of record JASLDZ010000147.1, read on the forward strand.
CCTGCTCCGCGATCGGCGTCCCCGGTCGTATGCCCGCATGGACGAACAGCACCTCGCCCACCTGATGGCGCGTCGGCAGCGCTTCGAGCCAGGCGAGCGTCGCCTCCCCGACCGCGGCCCGCGCCTGCTTGATGAGCTGGAACGCCGACGGACTGGCGGGCGCCTCCACCTCGACGCCCCAGCTGCGCAGGGTCTGCGCCCCGCCGTACTCCAGCCAGGCGCGGAACGCCGAGACGTCCCCCCTCAGCGCGCGCGCCATCATCTGTTCGTGGTTGCCCTTCAGCACCACGAACCGCTCGGTCGACCCGGTATAGCGCATGAAGCGCTCCACCAGCGCCCGGCTGGACGGTCCGCGGTCGATCACGTCGCCTAGGATCACCATCCGGCTGAGCGATCCCTCCGGCGGCGGGGTGGACGCGAGCTGCGTCATCAGCTTCAGGAAGAGGTCCAACCGCCCATGGATGTCGCCTACCGCGACCACGCGCTCGCCCGCGGGCAGTCCCAGCGGCCGGGGCGCAGGCAGCACGATCGCGTCTCCCATGAACGGGCTCCTGGCTGAAGGGCGGGGACGTCCGCAAGGCGACGGCGCGTCGCGGGGCTTGACCTTTCGGCGCCGACGGTCGCCCGTTCAGGCGTCGGCCGACTGCGGACGCTCGCCGATCGCCCGCCGGTCGCCGCGTCGCCGGGCGCGCCGCTCCTCGCGGCGGAACCGCTCCACGCGGCTGGGAAGCCATGCGCTGGCGGCCCCGGCCAGACCGAACAGGAGCGGCGTGGCCGCGGTCGGCGCGCCATCAAGGTAACGCAGAAGACTGAGGGTCAGGAGGAAGGCGGCTACGCCCAGGACGAGGTCGTTGCGACGCAGCCGGGGGAAGGCCGCAAAGAGAAGCAGCGAGAGCCCATAGCCGCCGGCGGCCAGGCCCACCGCCGTCCAGGCTCCCAGAGGCCCGCCCCGCCCCGCCGACAGCGCCATCGCGCACGCCGAGGCCAGCGCGGCCGTCCGCAGCATCAGCGCGCTCGGGCTGGTCCTCACCACCGCGAAACTCCGTTCTACTCGCCCCCAAGATGTAGTCCGAAGATGCTCGGCGTTCGATGAACAATGCTGGTGAAGGGCGTCTTCACCAAATGATCTGAGGTCGGCGCGATTTGACGGCCGCCTTGGGCCCTTGTCGGTCGTTTACGTCTTGTCAACCGTGCGCGGAGGCGGGAGAATGCCTTACGCCTGCTTGGGTCGGGGGACCTGGGACGGCCGTCGGACAGGACCTGCCGAAGCACTTGCCAGGGGCAAGGGATGAATATCGCCACCGACCTGGACGCCGTCGTGCGACGTCCCGCCGAGCTGCGGGCGTCCGGCTCCGTCGCGCGTCCTCTCGCCCGGTCGCCGAAGGGATGGTCGCGTTTGGACCAGAGGATGACCCGCCTGGTCGACATCGTCGGAGCCCTCCTTCTTCTCGTGTTCGTCGCCCCCCTGCTCCTCATGGTGGCGGTTCTGATCGCCTCGGAGCGCTCAGGA
>JASLDZ010000177.1 GCA_030151985.1 Caulobacteraceae bacterium
TGGAGCCGGCGGCGATCACCGCGCGGCTCTCCTGCTCCAGGGCGAGATCGGCGCTCATTCGGCCGCGAGCCGCGAGGCGTCGCCGACGCCCGCATCCGCCAGCATCAGCCCGGCGGTCGCCTTGGCCGAGCCCACCACGCCCGGGACCCCGGCGCCCGGGTGCGTGCCTGCGCCTACGAGGTAGAGGCCGCCGATCCGGTCGTCGCGATTGTGAGCGCGGAAGAAGGCGCTCTGCGTCAGGATCGGCTCCAGGCTGAAGGCCGAGCCCAGGTGCGCGCCCAGCGCGTCGCGGAAATCGAAGGGCGTGAAGATGCGGGTCGTGACGAGGCTGTCGGTCAGCCCCGGCATCGTCGTCTCGTCCAGGAACTTCAGGATGCGGTCGCGGTAGAGCGGGCCTTCCTTGGCCCAGTCCAGCCCGGCGCGGCCGAGGTGCGGAACGGGCGAGAGCACGTAGAAGCCATCGCAGCCTTCTGGGGCGAGGTCCGGATCGCTGGCGGTGGGGCGGTGCAGGTAGAGGCTGAAATCCTGCGCCAGCCTCGGCCCGTTGAAGATCTCGCCGATCAGCTCCTTGTAGCGCGGGCCGAAGATCACCGTGTGGTGGGCGACGTCCTCGAACTTCCGGTTCGTGCCGAAGTAGATGACGAACAGGCTCATCGACCAGCGCTTGCGCTTCAGCGACCGAGCGACGGGGGCGGCGCGGGGCTCGTCGCGCAGCAGCCGGTCGTAGGTGGTGTGGACATCGCCATTGGAGGCCACGAGGTCGAACGCTTGCGCCGTCCCGTCGGCCAGCACGACGCCCGTGACGCGCTCGCCGGCGGTGGTGATCCGGTCCACCGGCGTCGAGACGTGGAAAGTCCCGCCCAGGTCCTCGAACAGCTTCAGCAGTCCGCGGATCAGCGCGCCGGTGCCGCCCTTGGGGAACCACACCCCGCCCTTGCGCTCCAGGGCATGGATCAGGCCGTAGATGGCCGAGGTGGCGAACGGGTTGCCGCCCACGAGCAAGCTGTGGAAGCTGAACGCCTGGCGCAGGTGCGGCTCGGCGATGAACTCGGCGACCTTGTCGTGGACGGTCTTCCAGGCCTCCAGCTGCACGAGCTGGGGAGCCGCCTTCAGCATCGAGCCCCAGTCCAGGAACGGGACCGAGCCCAGCTTCTCGTAGCCTTCGCGGTACAGCGCTTCGGAGTAGGCGAGGAACCGGCGGTAGCCCGCCACGTCCGCCGGGTTCAGCGCCTGGATCTGCCGGTCGAGCTCGGCCTGGTCGTTGACGTAGTCGAAGCTCACCCCGTCCGACCACTGCAGCCGGTAGAAGGGGCTGACGGGCAGGAGCTGCACGTAGTCGGCCATCCTCCGGCCTGAGAGCGCGAACAGCTCCTCCAGGCAGGCGGGGTCGGTGATGACGGTGGGGCCGGCGTCGAAGGTGAAGCCGTCCTGCTCGTAGACGTAGGCGCGCCCGCCCGGCTTGTCCCGCGCCTCGTAGAGGGTGGTGGCGATCCCGGCCGACTGCAGGCGCACGGCGAGCGCCAGCCCGCCGAAGCCCGCGCCGATCACCGCGGCGGTGGTCGGGGCGGCGCTCACGCGGCGGCCTCCATCACCGTCTCTTCAGACAGGCACCGCAGGGCGCGGTGGATCGGCACCGGCGGCTTGCCGGTGAGGATGCGCAGCTTGTCCAGGCGGGTCAGCTCCGAGGCGTAGAAGCGCCGCATCAGGGGCGCGGGGAGGCGGTAGAAACGTTCCAGCACGCGGTAGCGCTCGTTCGGCGCGGCGGCCTTGAACAGCATCCGGTTGAGCAGGCGGAAGAAGGCGCGGTCGGCCCAGGCCTCGCGCGACGCCGTTTCCGCGATCTGCGCCAGCGCCGCCGTCGTCAGCGCGCCGCCCGCCTCCACGTGCCGCCCGATCCGCTCGGCCAGGCGCGCCGCGTCGGGCAGGGATTAGCCGGTTGTCGGGTGGAACAGGGCGGCGCGCAGCCCGACGCGGCCAACCCCGTCCGCCGCCGTCTCGCGCCAGAAGGCGTCGATGTCGCCCGCCAGGGCCACGGGCAGGACGCCGTGCTCCTGGCGCACCTCGCGCGCGATCTCCCAGCCCTGCTCGGTCGCGTAGTCGCGCGCCTCCTGCGCGAGCGCCGCGTGGTCCAGCGCCTCGCCGTCGGCGTAGCGGGTGTCTTCGATCAGGAGGCGCGTGGGCGAGAACGGCAGGGTGTAGACGAAGCGGTAGCCGTCCTTCTGGGGCACGGTGGCGTCCATGACGATCGGCCGGTCCAGCCCGTGAGGCCGAGCGGTCTCCACCTCGATCCCGACAAACTTCTGGAAGCCGAGCTTCAGCCCCGGCGCGGCGGCGTCTTTGGCCGGCCCCCGCGCGTCGACCACGGCCGCCGAGCGCAGCGCCCGCTGGTCCTCCAGCACCACGCGGTCGGGGAGGAGGGCGGCGACCTGCGTCCCGCAGAGCACGTTCGTCTCGCCCACCGCGGTCCGCACGGCGGCGTCGAACCGCTCCGCCGTGACGGTGGCGTAGGCGGTGTCGAGCTCCCGCGTATGGGCCGGGAAGCGCACCGCGTAGCCGGGCCAGCGGTGGGCGAACAGCGGCGCCACCCACTCCAGGATCGCCGGCGGCAGGTCGCTTTCGAACAGGCTCCAGGTGTGGCCGGCCCCCAGGGTCGCCGCCCGCTCCACGATCACGACGCGCAGGTCGGGCCGCGCCCGCTTCAGGCGCAGCGCCAGCAGGCCCGCCGCGAGGCCCCCGCCGGCGAGGATCAGGTCTGCGCTCTCCACGGGTTCGTCCACCCTGCACCTCTAGACGCTTCCGCCACGGCTGTCCCCTGAACGCGTGTGGGCCCCGCTTGAGCCCGCGCGATGGGCGAGC
>JASLDZ010000199.1 GCA_030151985.1 Caulobacteraceae bacterium
GTGCACCGCGCGGTGATGCGGGCGCCCGCACGCGAGGCCGCGGCGTGAAGGTCGTCTATTTCACCCACTCGCTCGCCTCATGCTGGAACCACGGCAAAGCGCACTTCCTGCGGGGCGTCCTGCGCGACCTCGCCGGCCGGGGGCACGAGGTTGGGGTCTGGGAGCCGCAGGGCGCCTGGAGCCTTCAGAACCTCCTGGCCGACCACGGCGAGGCGGGGCTCGAAGCCTGGCGCGGGGCCTATCCCGACCTCTCGTCGACGGCCTATCCACCCGGATGGGACCCGATCGAGGCGTGCGACGGGGCGGACCTCGTCATCGTGCACGAATGGAACGATCCGTCCCTGGTGGCGGCGGTCGGTCGGCTGCGCGCGAGGGGAGGGCGGTTCACCCTCCTGTTCCACGACACGCACCACCGCGCGGTCAGCGCACCGGAGGAGATGCGCGCCTACGCGCTCGACGGCTACGACGGCGTGCTGGCGTTCGGCGAGGCGCTGTCCGAGGTCTATCGCCGCTGGGGATGGGCCGGGCGCGTCTTCACCTGGCACGAGGCCGCCGACGTCACCCTCTTCCACCCGCCCGCGGTGGAGGGCGAGCGGCGGGGGCTGGTCTGGATCGGCAACTGGGGCGACGGTGAGCGCACCGCCGAACTCGAGACCTTCCTGCTGGCGCCCGCTCGCAGTGCGAGACTGCCGCTCGAGATCTACGGCGTGCGCTACCCGGACGCCGCGCTGGCGCTGCTGGAGCACTACGGCGCCGCCTATCGCGGCTGGCTCCCCAACGCGCTCGCCCCCGAGGTCTTCGCGCGCCGGCTGGCGACCGTGCACGTGCCCCGCCGCTTCTACGTTCAAGCGTTGCCCGGCATTCCGACGATCCGGGTGTTCGAGGCGCTGGCCTGCGGGATCCCCCTGCTGAGCGCGCCATGGAACGACGCCGAAGGCCTGTTCCGCGGAGGGCGGGACTACCTGACGGCCCGCGACGGCGAAGAGGCGGAGCGCCAGCTGCGGCGCCTGCGCGACGATCCGGCCCTGCGCGCGGACCTCTCTCTGTCAGGCCTCGAAACGATCCTCGCCCGCCATACCTGCGCCCACCGGGTCGACGAGTTGCTGGCGGTTGTCGCCCGCCTCTCGGCCCCCGCCGCCACGGAAGCCGCCGCGTGAAGATCGCCTTTTATGGATCCAGCCTCCTGTCCTCGTATTGGAACGGGGCGGCCACCTACTACCGGGGCTTGCTGCGGGAGCTCGCGGCCCGAGGGCACGCGATCACCTTCTACGAGCCCGACGCGTTTGACCGGCAGAAGCACCGTGACATCGATCCGCCGGACTGGGCGCGCGTGGTGGTCTATCCCGCCGAGGATCGGGCCGCGCGCGAGGTGATCGCCCGGGCGCGTGACGCCGAGGTGGTCGTCAAGGCCTCCGGCGTGGGGGTGTTCGACGACCTGCTGATCGAGGGCCTGGTCGCCGCCGCCTCCCCCCAGGCCGTGCGCCTGTTCTGGGATGTCGACGCCCCCGCGACCCTGGCGGAGATACGCCCGCTTCCCGACCATCCGCTGCGCCGCGCCCTTCCGCACCTGGACGCCGTGCTGACCTATGGGGGCGGCCCGCCGGTCGTCGCCGCCTACGAGGCGCTGGGTGCGCGGCTGTGCCGTCCGATCTACAACGCCCTGGACCCGACCACCCACCATCCGGTCCCCGCCGAGCCTCGCTTCGCCGGCGACCTGAACTTCCTCGCCAACCGCCTGCCCGACCGCGAGGCGCGGGTGGAGCGCTTCTTCCTGGAGCCCGCGGCCGCGTCGCCCCAGCGCCGGTTCCTGATCGGCGGCTCCGGATGGGAGGACAAGGCCATGCCGCCGAACGTCAGGCGCGTGGGGCATGTCGGCACCGCCGACCATAACGCCTTCAACACCTCGTCGCTGGCGGTGCTGAACGTGGCGCGAGACTCGATGGCGAAGGTCGGGTTCTCTCCGGCCACGCGGGTGTTCGAGGCGGCCGGGGCGGGCGCATGCCTGATCACCGACGCCTGGGAGGGCGTCGAGCAGTTCCTCCAGCCGGACAGCGAGGTGCTCGTCGCGCGCGACGGGCAGGACGTCGCCGCGCACATGGCCGAGCTGACGCCCGAGCGCGCCCGCGCCATCGGCGAGGCGGCCCGCCGCCGCATCCTGGCCGACCACACCTACGCGCTGCGCGGGGCCGAGGTGGATGCGCTGCTCGCCACCCTGGCCGCCGCCCGCCGGGAGCGGAGCGCGGCATGAGGCTTGTCGTCATCGGGCTGACGCTCTCCTCCTCGTGGGGCAACGGGCACGCCACGACCTGGCGCGCGCTCTTGAAGGCGTTCGCCTCGCGCGGGCACGATGTCCTTTTCCTGGAGCGGGAGGCGCCCTGGTATGCGGGCGACCGCCGCGACCTCGTCGACCCGTCCTGGTGCCGGCTGGCGTTCTACGACAGCCTGGACGCGCTGGCCCGCTGGCGCGGCGAGATCGCCGCGGCCGATGCGGTGATCGTCGGCTCCTACACGCCGCAGGGCGTCGAGGTGGCGCGGCTGGTGCAGGCGACGGCCACCGGCGTGACCGCCTTCTACGACATCGACACGCCCGTGACGCTCGCCAAGCTGGCGTCCGGCGACGAGGAGTATCTGTCCGAGGCGGTGATCCCCGGATACGACCTCTACTTCTCCTTCACGGGCGGGCCGACCCTGGAGCGCCTGGAGCGGCGGTTCGGCGCGCCGCGTGCGCGGGCGCTCTACTGCACGGTCGATCCTGACGCCTACCGCCCGCTGCGCCTGCCGCACCG
>JASLDZ010000275.1 GCA_030151985.1 Caulobacteraceae bacterium
TCCTCCAGCTCCGTCACGTCCACCTCCTCGGCGTACATGAAGTGCGGGATGCGGCGCTTGGCCTCCTGCATCTGCTGCGCGATGCGGCGGCGCAGGCCGATGATCTTCACGTCCTCCACCGCCTCGCGCTTCGCGTAACCGGAAGCCGGAGCGCTCGTCGCCGCAGGCGCTTCGCCGCGGCTCAGGAAGGCGTCGAGGTCGGCGTGGGTGATGCGCCCGGCGGGCCCGGAGCCGGGGACGTTGGCGAGCTTGATGTTCTGCTCATGCGCGCGCTCGCGCACGGCGGGGCTGGCGAGGGGGCGGGCGTCGGGGCGCTGGGGCGTGCGGGCCACGGCCGCGGGGCCCCCTCCGTCACGGCCTGCGGCCGCGCCACCTCCCCCGCTGCGCAGGGGAGGAGAAGGAGGAGCCGACGTCTTCTCTCCTCCCCCGTTCACGGGGGAGGGGGACCGCGGAACGGTGGAGGGGGCCGCGCGCGCGCCGCCTTTGCCGGTGTCCAGCTCCACCAGCGGCGACTTCACCGCGAGCATCTGGCCGGGCTCGCCGTGCAGGGCGGTGACCACGCCCGCGACGGGAGAGGTGAGCTCGACGGTGGCCTTGTCGGTCATCACGTCGGCGAGCGGCTGGTCCTCCTCGACCCGGTCCCCGACCTTCACGTGCCAGCCGACCAGCTCCGCCTCGGCGGTGCCCTCGCCCACGTCGGGGAGGCGGAAGGTGAAGTCGCCCGTCCCACCGGCCGCGGGAGCCGGAGACGCGGAGGGCCGCTCGACGGCCGGCGTGGTCGGCGGCGTGTCGCGGGGGTCCAGGTTGCGCTCGCCGGTTGGCGCGGGGACGACACGCTGGTCGTCGGCCTCGGGCTCGGAGACGCCGCCGGCGCCTTCAGTCTCGAGGATCACGAGATCGGACTTCACCGCGCGCATCTCGCCCGGCTCGCCCTTCAGCTCCTTCACCACGCCCGCGACGGGAGAGGTGAGTTCGACGGTGGCCTTGTCGGTCATCACGTCGGCCAGCGGCTGGTCCTCCGCCACCGTGTCGCCCACGGCCACATGCCAGGCGACGAGCTCGGCCTCGGCGGTGCCCTCGCCCACGTCGGGCAGCTTGAAGACGAAACGGCCCATGGTTCAGACCTCCGCCATCGTCTTCTTCAGCGCCGCGGCCACCCGCTCGGGACCGGGGAAGTATTCCCACTCGAAGGCGTGGGGGTAGGGCGTGTCCCAGCCGGTGACGCGCAGGATCGGCGCCTCCAGGTGGTGGAAGCAGCGCTCCTGCACCAGCGCCGAGAGTTCGGCGCCGAAGCCGCTGGTGCGCGTGGCCTCGTGGGCGATGACGCAGCGGCCGGTCTTCTTCACGCTGGCCTCGATGGTTGCGATGTCGACGGGCACCAGCGTCTTCAGGTCGATCACCTCGGCGTCGACGCCGGCGTGGGCGGCTGCGGCGAGCGCCACGTGCACCATGGTGCCGTAGGCGAGGACTGTCATCTCCGCCCCCTCGCGCACCACCTCCGCCTGGCCGAGCGGGACCACGTAGCGCCCCTCGGGCACCTCCGCCTTGGGATGGCCCGCCCAGGGTTGGACGGGCTTGTCGTGCCAGCCGTCGAAGGGGCCGTTGTAGATGCGCTTGGGCTCGAAGATCAGGACGGGGTCGTCGTCCTCGATGGCCGCGATCAGGAGGCCCTTGGCGTCGTAAGGGTTGCTGGGCACGACCACCTTCAGCCCGGCCACGTGGGTGAACAGCGCCTCGGGGCTCTGGCTGTGCGTCTGGCCGCCGAAGATGCCGCCGCCGTAGGGGGTGCGCACCACCACCGGCACGCTGAACTGGCCGCCGGACCGGTAGCGGATGCGCGCGGCCTCCGAGACGATCTGGTCGTAGGCGGGATAGATGTAGTCGGCGAACTGCATCTCCACGACCGGGCGCAGGCCGTACGTGGCCATGCCGATGGCGGCGGCCATGATGCCGGCCTCGGCGATGGGGGCGTCGAAGCTCCGAGTCAGGCCGTGGCGGCGCTGCAGCCCCTCGGTGACGCGGAACACGCCGCCGAAATAGCCCGCGTCCTCCCCAAAGGAGAGGACGTCAGGGTCCTCCGCCATCTTGACGTCGAGGGCGCTGTTCAGCGCCTGGATCATGTTCATCTGGGGCATGTCAGACGCTCCCCACCAATACAAACTTCCGTCTCCCTCGGACTTGATCCGAGGGCCGAGCGTCGTGCGCCTCGCCGCCTCGGCGGCGGGAACCGCCGCGGCGCACCACGCTCGATCCCCGGGGCAAGCCCGGGGATGACGGAAGAAAATGGGTGAAAGAGAGAGTGGTGTTCGACACGCTCAGACCCCCAGCTCGCCGCGCTGCTCGATGAGACGCCAGTCGGGCTGGGCGAACACGTCGACGAACATCTCCTTGGCGGAGGGCGGGTTCTGGCCGAGCGTGCCGATCGCCTCGGCCTCCTTGCCGGCCGCCTTCACCTCCTCCAGGCACTCGGCCTGCAGCGCTTCGTGGCGCTCCTCGTCCCACTCGCCGAGCGCGATCAGGTGCGCCTTCAGGCGCAGCACGGGATCGCCCAGCGGCCAGCGCTCGTGCTCGTCGGCGGGGCGGTAGCGGGCGGGGTCGTCGCTGGTGGAGTGCTGGCCGGAGCGGTAGGTGAAGAGCTCGATCACCGTGGCGCCTAGGTTCATCCGCGCCCGGTCGTAGGCCCACTGGGTTGCGGCGTAGACGGCCAGGAAGTCGTTGCCGTCCACCCGCAGCGCCGGTAGGCCGTAGCCCACGCCGCGGGCGGCGAAGGTGGTGTTCTCACCTCCCGCCATGCCGTGGAAGCTCGAGATGGCCCACTGGTTGTTGACGATGTTCAAGATGACCGGCGCCCGATAGACGCTCGCGAAGGTGAGGGCGTTGTGGAAGTCGCCTTCCGCCGTGGCCCCGTCGCCGATCCAGGCGATGGCGATCTTGTCGTCGCCCTTGTAGGCGCTGGCCATCGCCCAGCCCACGGCCTGCGGATACTGGGTGCCGAGGTTGCCGCTGATGGTGAAGAAGCCGAACTCCTTGGACGAATACATGATCGGCAGCTGCCGGCCTTTGATCGGGTCCTTCGCGTTCGAGTAGATCTGGTTCATCATCTCGGCCAGCGGATAGCCGCGCGCGATGAGCAGCCCCTGCTGGCGGTAGGTGGGGAAGCCCATGTCCTCGCGGGTCAGCACCAGCGCCTGGGCGCAGGCGATCGCCTCCTCTCCCGTGCACTTCATGTAGAAGCTGGTCTTGCCCTGGCGCTGGGCGCGGTACATCCGGTCGTCGAACACGCGCGTCAGCACCATGCTCTTCAGGCCCCGACGCAGGGTGTCCGGGTCGAGCCGCGGGTTCCACGGGCCCGCCGCCTGACCGTCTTCGTCCAACACGCGGATCAGGCCGTAGGCCATCTCGCGAATGCTGTGGGGATCGACATCGACCTCGGGCCGGGGCGCCTCGCCCGCCGCCTGCAGCGGGAAGTCGAA
>JASLDZ010000306.1 GCA_030151985.1 Caulobacteraceae bacterium
CGCAGGGGAGGCCGGAAACCTAGGCGCCGCGCCATCAGGGCACCCCCGCCCGCGGGGGAGCTGGCCGCAGCGGAGCGACGGTCTGAGGGGGCGTGTGCGTCGGGTCACCCCGCCGCCGACCAGGCGTCGTCGCCGCCGCGCCAGTCGAACAGCTCCTGCAGCACGCGGAGCGCCTGGCCGCGGGCGCCGGTGAGGTGCGGGTCGCGGGCCAGCATCAGGCGGGCGTCGTCCACGGCGGCGGGGATGAGGGCGCGGTGCGCGGCGGGGTCGGCGAAGGCGTAGTCGGGCAAGCCGCTCTGCTTCAGTCCCATGAGGTCGCCGCCGCCCCGCAACTCCAGGTCCTTCTCGGCGATGACGAACCCGTCCTCGGTCGCCCGCAGCACCTCCAGCCGCGCCTGGCCGGCGGCTGAGAGCGGGGGGTCGTAGAGGAGGAGGCACGCGCTCTGCCGCGCCCCCCGACCCACCCGGCCGCGGAGCTGGTGCAGCTGGGCGAGGCCGAAGCGCTCGGCGTGCTCGATCACCATGATCGACGCGTTGGGCACATTGACGCCGACCTCCACCACCGTGGTCGCCACCAGCACGCTGATGCGGCTCTCGGCGAAGGCGGCCATCACCGCGTCCTTCTCCGGTCCCGGCAGCTTGCCGTGGGCGAGGCCGACCCGGTCGTCGCCCAGCACCTGGCGCAGGTGGGCGGCGCGGTCCTCGGCGGCGGAGACGTCGAGCAGCTCGCTCTCGCTGACCAGCGGGCAGATCCAGAACGCCTGCGCCCCCTCCGCCACCTGCGCCTTCAGCCGCTCCACGATCTGCGGCAGGCGGGAGGAGGGGGCGGCGGTCGTGGTGACGGGCAGGCGGCCGGGAGGCTTCTCGTCCAGCCGCGAGACGTCGAGGTCGCCGAACGCCGTCATCTCCAGCGTGCGGGGGATGGGCGTGGCGGAGAGTGCGAGGAGGTGCACGGCGGCGCCCTTCTCCTGAAGCCGCCGTCGCTCGTTGACGCCGAAGCGGTGCTGCTCGTCCACGACCGCCAGGGCGAGGTCGTGGAAGGCGACTTCGGTCTGGAACAGGGCATGGGTGCCGACCGCCACGGCCGCATGTCCGCCCGCCAGCGCCCGCAGCTTCTCCGCCCGCGCCGAGCCCTTGTCGCGTCCGGTGAGCAGGAGCGCGGTCACGCCGGCGGCCTGCAGCGGCGCGGCGATGGTCTCGAAGTGCTGGCGGGCGAGGATTTCGGTGGGGGCCATCAGGGCAGACTGGCGGCCGGACGCCGCCACGTCGGCCATCGCCAGCATCGCGACCACCGTCTTGCCCGAGCCGACGTCGCCTTGCACCAGCCGCGTCATCCGTTCGCCCGAGGCCAGGTCGCCGCCGATCTCAGCGAGCGTGCGCCGCTGCGCGCCGGTGAGGCGGTAGGGCAGGGCGGCCTCGACGGCCTCGGCGACGGCGGCGTGGGGTATGGCGGGCGCGGGCTCGGACCGTCGCGCCGCCTTGCGTTGCGCCATGGCGAGCTGGTGGGCGAGGAGTTCGTCGAACGCCAGCCGCGCGCGGGCGGGCGCGTCGGGCAGAAGGTCGGCGTCGGACTGCGGCGCGTGCAGCCGCGCGAGCGCCTCGCGCCAGCCGGGCCAGCCCTGCTTGGCGAGCCACGCCGGGTCCTGCCACTCGTCGAGGTCCGGCGCCTTCTCCAGCGCCGCCTGCACCAGGCGCGCCAGGGTGCGCGACGGCAGGCCGGCGGTCGCGCCATAGACCGGCTCGACGGAGGGGATCTCGGACGCGCGCTCGGGCGGCAGGAGGTAGTCGGGGTGGGCGATCTGAATCTCGCCGTTGAAGCCCTCGACCTTGCCGCTGACGGCGCGCACGGCGCCGACCGGGTGGGCCTGGCGAATGCGGTCGCCGAACGTCTTGAACCAGACGAGGTGCAGGAAGCCGGTCTCGTCGATGCAGCGCATGCGGTAGGGCGTGCGGCCGTTCCCCGCCTGATGGGAGTCCACCCGCACCACGAAGGTCTGCGCCTCGCCCTCCACCGCCTGCGCCACGGTGCGCACCGGCCGGTCGATCACGGCGGTAGGCTTCAGGAACAGCACGTCGCGCACGATCGGGCCGGCGGCCCGCTCCACCAGCGGCGCGAGCTTGGGGCCGACGCCCTTCAGCGAGGCCGAGGGGGCGAAGAGGGGGAAGAGCGACTCCGGGCGCATCGCTTCCTTATCCGGCGCCCGCCCCTCGGACGCGAGCGGTCTGCGATCTCCCCCATCATCGATGGGGGAGTACGGCGAAGCCGGGAGGGGGCCGCTCGCGCAGCGAGCGGAACGCCACAAACTCAGAGCGGTAAGGGTGCGTCTTCCGCGCTCCGCGCGGCTCCTCCGGCCCTCTGGGCCACCTCCCCATCTGCGATGGGGAGGATCAAGAATGCTCACCCCCGTTGTAGGCCGCGAGCCGCCGCTTCCCCGCCTTCTCCCGCCACGCGCGCTCGAACAGCTGGCGCAGCTCCGCGTCGTCGCAGGGGCCGAGCCGCACAAGCACGGCCGGGTAGCCCCGGTAGTGGTCGGTGATGTGGAAGACCTCGGGCGCGGCCTCCATCCGCATCTCCCGCTCGTCGAAACCCATGCCCATCACCACCGACTCGCCGTCCTCCTTCAGGCGGGTGAGGAAGGCCTTGCCGACGCGGAAGGCGGGCGTGCCGTAGCTCGTGCCCTCCTCTACGCCGGGGTAGGAGAGCGCGATCGCCCGCAGCGCCTCCCAGCTGCTCATCCCTTGGCCAGCGCCTTGATCGCGGGGCCGAGCGGCTTGGCCGCGTCGTCGTAAGCCGCCCAGGCCTTGTTCTTGTCCACAAGCGCCGGGGCGGTGCGCGTGGTGTAGGCCAGGGGATCGAGCCCGCGCTTCACCTGCGTCCAGGCGACGGGCCAGCTCACCGGCGCGTGCGGGCGGCCGCGGGGGGAGTAGGGGGCGACGGCGGTGGAGAGCCGGTCGTTGCGCAGGTAGTCGAGGAAGATCTTCCCCGTCCGCTTGGCCTTGCTCATGTTCACGAGGTAGCGGTCGGGGTCGTCGGCGGCCATCGCCTCGCAGACCTGGCGCGCGAACGCCTTGGCGGCGGGCCACTCCAGGGCGTGCTTGCCGGTCGTGTCCAGCGGCGTGACCACGTGCAGGCCCTTGCCGCCGGTGGTCTTGCAGAAGGCGTTGAGGCCCAACTCCTCCAGCCGGTCCTTGATCTCGCGCGCGCCCTCGATCACGGCGGCGAAATCGACGTCGGGGGCGGGGTCGAGGTCGAACACCAGCCGGCCGGCCACCTCGTAGCGGTCCGGCGCGCAGTTCCACGGGTGCAGCTCGACACCCGCCGTCTGCGCCACCGCGGCCAGCGCCTCGACCCGGTCGATCTGAATGTAGGGCGTCTTGTCGTCGCGCACGTGGGCCAGCGTCAGCAGCGATGACGTGCCAGGCATGGCGTGGCGCTGGAAGAAGGTCTCGCCCCCGATCCCGTCAGGGTCGCGGATCACCGAGCAGGGACGGCCCTTGATGTGGGGCAGCATCGCCTCGCCCACCGCCTCGAAGTAGAGGGCGAGGTCGCGCTTGGTCAGCGCCTCGCCCCCGTCGTCCGCCGGCCACAGCGGCTTGTCCGGGTTGGAGATGGTCACGCCCATGACGACGTTGATCCCTCCCCTCCTCGGGGGGGGAGGGCTGGGGCGGGGGGCCTCGCCGCCGGGCGAGGACTTCGCCGTCGACCGGGCACCTCGCCCTGCGGGCGCGGCCCCCATCCCCGACCCTTCCCCCCCGAGGGGGGAAGGGAGATGGTCGATGGGCACAGGCGTCTCCTGCACCACCTCGTCGGCGGGCTTGTCTTCACGCAGCGCCTTGAAGCTGGCCTGGCGCAGGTGGCCGTCGCCCGTCCAGCCGGCGCTCTCGATCTCGGCCACGAGCACGGGCTTGAGCCAGTGCACGCCCGCGCCGCCCTTGGGCGCGCCCTTGCCGGAGAAGGGGGAGCTCTTCGTCTCCTGCGCCTTCAGCTTGGGCAGCAGCGCCTTCACCTTGGCCGCGCCGAAGCCAGTGCCGATCCGGCCGACATGGACCAGCGCCCCGTCCCGCCGCACCGCCGCGATCAGCGAGCGGAACTGGTCCGGCCCGTTGGTGGTGTAGCCCGCCAGGATCACCTCCTGCCCGCCGCGGCACTTGGCCTTGACCCAGGTGTCGGAGCGGCCGGCGCGGTAGGGCGCGTCCAGCCGCTTGGAGACGATCCCCTCCAGGTGCATCGAGCAGGCGGAGCTCAGCACCGCCTCGCCGCCCGTCTCGAAGTGCTCGACGAAGCGCAGGCGCCCGGCGTGCTGGCGGTCGGCGTGCTCCAGCAGCGCCTGCAGCGCCGCCTTGCGCTCGCGCAGGGGTTCGCCGCGCAGGTCTCGCCCCTCGCTCCACAGGAGGTCGAAGGCGTAGAAGACGAGCTCCGCCGTCTTGCCCGAGGAGAGCGCGGCCTGAAGGCCGGCGAAATCCGGGGAGCCGTCCGCGTCCAGCGCCACCGCCTCGCCGTCGAGCACGCCGTCGGGCAGGTGCGCGGCCTCCACCGCGATCTCGGGGAAGCGGTCCGTCCAGTCGAGGCCGGAGCGGGTCAGCACCTTGCATTGGCCGCCCTCCACGCGGAGCTGCAGACGGTAGCCGTCGAACTTGATCTCGTGCGCCCAGGCCTCGCCGGTGGGCGGCCGGTCCACCGAAGTGGCGAGCTGGAAGGGGATGAAC
>JASLDZ010000332.1 GCA_030151985.1 Caulobacteraceae bacterium
CGCGTCAGCACCTGCAGGCCGCCCACGAAGGCGCGCGCCTCGTCGAAGCGGATCGGCTTGGCGTTGGTGTCGGGCGTCTGCAGCGTGGCGCGGTCCTCGGTCCCGCGCACGAAGGAGGCGCCGAACTGCAGGATGGAGCCGCGCACCACCTCCAGCTTCACCGTGCCGCCCACCCAGGCGTCGGTGGTGGACTCCTTGGCATGGTCGACGAAGCGGCCGTCGGACACGCCGCCGAACAGGTCGATCACGCCCCGCCGGTAGTCGTTGCGGGCGGAGAAGGCGGCGGTGGTGCGGAACACCTCGTCGCTGTCGCCCCCGTCCTGCTGCGCGTAGACGTTGGAGGTATAGCCCGCGCCGCCCGAGAGGACGGGCGTCACGATGAAGCCCGCCACGGGGATCGGCAGGGACTCGTAGCCGGGCTTGGGCCGCTCCAGCACAGACACGTTGCGGTCGCGGGCGAACAGCCCCGTCTGCAGCAGCGTGTCGTCGAAGAAGGCGGCGCGCAGGGGCGCTCCCAGCGGCGAGGAGTCCCGCACCACGCCGATCAGCGCCTGGGCGTGCGCCGCTCCGGCCGAGGCGAACGCCAGGGCGAAGGCCGACGCCGCGAACCGCAGGCGCCTGGAGGAGGAGGTCGACGGCACCGGATCGTCCTCAGAAATACCGCTCGCCGATGCGGATGGTGTCGCCCGGCGCGACCGGCGTCTGGGTGGTCAGGTCGAACTCCTGCTCCGGCCCGCCGTCGTCGCGCTTGATGAACACGTGGCGCTGGTCGGCGCGGTAGGTGAAGCCGTTGGCGGTGGCGACCGCGTTCAGCACCGTCAGCCCGTTCGTGTAGGGATAGCTGCCGGGCTTTCCCACCTCTCCCAGGATGTAGAAGGGGCGGTAGTTCAGCACCTCCACGCTGACGCGCGGATCCTTCAGGTAGCCGGCCGCGAGGCCCGAGGCGATGGCCGCCTGCAGCTCGCTGGTGGTCAGCCCCTGCGCCTTCACCTCGCCGATCAGCGGCATGGAGACCGAGCCCGCGCTCGACACGTCGAACTCGCCCGTCAGCGTCGGCTCGTTGAACACGATGATCCGCACCCGGTCGCCCGTGCCCAGGCGGTAGACCGGCGCCGTCCGCTCGCCGGCGGGACCTCCGGGCAGCGGCCCCTGAGCGCACGCCGTCAGCAGCCCCAGCCCCACGAGCACCGCGCAGGCCGCCCGCAGCCGGCGGCCGATCCCGGTCAAGTCCATCACCAATCCCCTCATCGTCGTCCCACGCCGGCGGGACGATGCACGCGCCGAATGGACGCGCAAGCGCGCCCCCGCAACCCCGCGCAATGCGACGCTCTAGCTCATACTCATCCTTAACCCAATCCGGTTAACCGCTCCGTAAGGCGGGCGGCGCGCCGGTCAGGCGCAGGGGATTGGACGATGAGCAGGTCACGCCTCAAGGCCGGGCGCCTCGGGATCGCCGCGCTGGGCCTCGCCGCCGTCGCGGGGGCCGCGCACGCCGAGACGCTGGCCGACGCGATCGCGCTCGCCTACCAGTCCAACCCCCAGCTCCAGGCGGAGCGCGCCTCGCTGCGCGCGCTGGACGAGAGCTACGTGCAGGCGCGCTCGGCCTACGGGCCGCAGGTCAGCTTCGGCCTGGGCTACGACTATTCCAGCGTGCAGAGCGCGCGCGCCTCCTTCCTGGGCGGCGGCATAGAGACCAGCCGCACCAGCGGGGTGCTGCCGACGCTTTCGGCCAGCCAGCTGCTCTACAACGGCGGCCGGACCGCCTCCTCCGTCAGCGCGGCCGAGGCGGAGATCCTGTCCGAGCGCGAGCGCCTGCGCGAGGTCGAGGGCCAGATCCTGCTGCAGGTCGTGGACGCCTACGCCGCGGTGCTGCGCGACCAGGAGCTGCTCGCCGTGCGCATCCGCGCGCTCGACGCCTTCGAGCGGGGCTTCACCGAGGCCAAGGCGCGGCTGGAGGCGGGCGACGCCACCCAGACCGACGTCGGCCAGACGCGCTCGCAGTACGCCTCGGCCCGCGCCGACGTCTCCGCCGCCAAGGGCCAGCTGCAGGTCAGCCGGGCGCAGTACCGCGCGGTGGTCGGGCAGGAGCCGGGCCAGCTCCAGCCTCCCGACGTCCTGCCGGGCCTGCCGGCCACCATCGACGACGCCTTCGACGCCGCCGACCGCGACAACCCCGAGCTGAACCGCACCATCCTGGCCGACCGCGCCGCCCAGCAGCGCGTGCGCGAGGCCAAGGCGCAGATGCTGCCCTCGGTCAGCGCGCGCGCCTCGTACGGCTACAACGGGCCAGGCGGCTCGGAATCGAACTTCTACCTGCCCCAGTTCGACCGGCAGGTGTCCGGCACGGTGACGCTCACCCAGCCGCTGTTCACCGGCGGCCAGGTCAGCTCCCAGATCCGCCAGGCGGTGGAGCAGGAGGCTTCGGCCCGGCTCGGCATCGAGTTCGCGCGCCGCACGGCCGTGCAGTCGGTCTCGCAGTACTGGAACCAGGCCGCCGCCGCCGACGAGGAGCTGTCGTCG
>JASLDZ010000394.1 GCA_030151985.1 Caulobacteraceae bacterium
GACAAGTTCGAGATGGGCACCAACCTGCGCGCCTGGCTCTTCACCATCCTACGCAACACCTACTACACCGCCGTCGTCCGCCGCCGGCGCGAGGTGCGCGACGAGGACGGCAAGTACGCGGCCACCCTCTCGACCGAACCGGCGCAGGACTGGAGCGTCGCGATGCACACGCTCCAGGCCGCCCTGCGCCGCCTGCCGGACGAGCACCGCGAGGCGTTGATCCTCGTGGGGGCCGCCGGGCTGACCTATGAGGAGGCGGCCGAGATCTGCGGCTGCGCGCTGGGCACGATCAAGAGCCGCGTGAACCGCGCCCGCGCGCGCCTGCTGGCGCTGATGGACGCTGACGAGGCGACCGACACCTTCGCCAGCGTCATCTCGGGCCCCGCCGCGCCTCCGGCCGCCTGAGCTCAGGCTCTGCGGCGAGGCGAGCCGCGCGACAGCTCCCCTCGGTTGAACGCGTCCTCCAGAGCCTCGCACAGCTCGATGAGGGAGCTGGGCATCGGGGCGGCGACGACGTCGCCGAACATCCGGCGCAGCCCGTCTCCGACAGGGTCCGCCGCATCGACCACCTGGGGCGGCGGCGGAGGCGGGGCGTTCGGCGAGGACTGGAAGCGGACACCCAATCGCATGCTCCTCGACCGGACCGCGCGAGCGGAATCGCGCCGCGCCGCAGGGGCGCGCGCTGTCGTAGCAACTCCCGAGCCGCTCCGTCAAAGTCACGGTTAAAGGCGGGAACCTTGGCCGGCGCCCCGTCAGTTGTGTCGAGGCCCCAGCAAGGAGGACGAGACATGTCTGACAGGCCTCAAGACCACGGCGGGTCCCGCGACGAGCCTTTCGCCCGCGACCGGGACGACCGCCGCGAGCAGGCGGGCGACCGCGAGCACCGCACCTGGGCGGAGGACGACGACAACCGCGACCACCGCGGGCGCGGCCAGGACTCCCCCTACGGGCGCCTGAGCTCCGGCGTCTCCACGGGTTCGGGCTACGCGAGCGGCGGCTACGGCGGCCAGGGCGGCTTCGGCGAGCAGGACGGCCAGGGCGGCTACGCCTCGCCGGCCCAGGGCTCGCGCTACGGTCGGACGGGGTCGGAGTGGGGCCGCTCCGGCTACGGCTCCTTCTCCAGCGAAGGGTCCGGCCAGGGCCGCAGCTACGGCGGAGGCCAGGCGTCGGGCTTCGGCGCGACCAGCTACGCCGCCGAGCGCGACGACCACGCGCAGCGCGGCGGCGGCCAGAAACGCGACTACGGCTTCCGCGGCCAGGGCGGCGGCGGCGCGCAGTGGGGCGGTCCCGGCGGGCGGGGCGAGGGCGGCTACGGCTCATCCAACCCGGACCGCTCGGCCCAGCGCTCGCGCTACCGCCAGACCTCCGACTACGACGCTTCGCACGAGGACCCGCGCGGCCGCGCCGGCGCCTCGGGCCGGGACGACGACGACCACGAGCCCCACTACCGCACCTGGCGCGAGCAGCAGCTCGCCGGCCACGACCGCGACTACGACCGCTGGCGCGCCGCCCAGGCGCAGCGGTACGACGAGGACTACCGCCGCTACCGCGACCAGCGGCACGAGGGTTTCAGCCGCGACTTCGGCGACTGGCGCAACCAGGCCGGCGGGCGGAAGGAAGGCCAGCCGTCGACCGCCTCGTCCGCCGTTCCCGCGACGGGCGCCGCGGCGACGCAGGACCAGAACCAGAGTCCGAGCCAGGGCGGCGCCGGCTCTCTCATCGCCTCCGACGACAGCCTGCGCAGCGTGACGGAGGGACACCCCGGAAAGACGCCGGACGCCGACCGCAAGGACGAAGGCGACGGCAAGGCCGCCTCCTAGGGCTTCCCCGCCCCGAGCAGCCCCCGGCGCGCGTCGTCGGGCGGCTCCTCAACCGGCAGGCGCGCGAGGCTCAGCACCGCGCGCAGGCCAGGCGCGTTGTCCTGCAGCTGCAGGCCGCCGCCGTGCAGCTTGGCGCAGGCGGCGACGATCGCCAGTCCCAGCCCGGAACCGACGGTGGTGCGCGCCGCGTCGAGCCGCACGAACCGCTCCTGCACCCGCCCACGCTGGTCGGGCGGCACGCCGACGCCGGTGTCGGCCACGATCACGCGCGCCGTCCCTGCGTCCGCGTCCACCGACACGCACACCGCGGCCCCCTCCCCGGCGTGCTGGGAGGCGTTGTGCAGCAGGTTGCCGATCGCCTGCCGCAGGAGCGCCTCGTGCGCGAGCAGCCGCACGGGAGAGGCGGGCGGGGAGAACTGCGGGCTCTGGCCGGCGTCCTCCAGCAGGGGGGCGAAGAAGTCGGCGATCTCGGCCGCGAGGGCTCCCAGATCGACGGTCTCCATCATCTCGCGCGAAAGCCCCGTCTCCGCGCGGGCGATGTCGAGCAGCGCCGACAGGGTGCCCAGCGTGCGGTCGGCCTCCAGGTGGGCGGCCTCGATGGCGTCCAGCCGCTCCTCCTCCGTCGCCCCCCGGTGCATGGCCCGGGCAAGCGCGCCCTTCATGCGCGTAAGCGGTGAGCGCAAGTCGTGGGCGAGGCTGTCGGTGACGGTGCGCATGCCGGTCATCAGCTCCTCGATCCGCGCCAGCATGGCGTTGAGCGAGGCGCCCACCCGGCCGAACGGGTCGTCGCGGTCCGACAGCGGCGTGCGGGCGGAAAGGTCCCCGGCGGCGATCCGCTCGGCGGTGGCGGCGATCGCGTCCACCCGCTGCAGGATCAGCGCATTGAGCACGAGGCCCGCCGTGAAGCCCGCGGCCGCCACGATCGCCAGCGCCGCGGCGAACCCGTAGAGCACCGCCCGCTCGAACCCGTGGATGCCGGAGAGGTCGCGGCCGACCACCAGCATGTCGCCGCCCGGCAGCCGCGTCGCCACCACCCGCAGGGTCGCGGCGTTGGGACCGCCGACGCGCACGCGGCCCCAGTCCGTCTCGACGAAGCGGGGGTGCTCCGCCCCGATGTCGCCCGCCAAGGGGCGGCCCGCCGGGTCGAACAGGCCGTAGCGCTCGCCGGTGACGCTGTAGCGCGCGCGCCGGGCGATGGCCGCCCCCGTGCTGGCGGGGCCCTGCTCCTGCGCCACCTCGACCAGGAGGTCGCGCTCCGCCAGCGCCTGGGCGCGCTCGCGCTCCGAGATCAGCCGCGCCCCCGCGCCGTAGACCAGCACCAGCGCCACCGCGCTCGCGGCCGCCACCAGCGCGACGGCGAACATGACGAAGGCCTGGGGCGCCAGCCGCCCTCCCGTGCGCCAGCGGCCGAGCCCCGGCACGCTCACGGCGACTCGGAGAGGCGGTAGCCGACGCCCCGCAGGGTGTGCAGCAAGGGCCGCTCGAAGCCCTCGTCCAGCTTCTTGCGCAGACGGCTGATGTGGGTGTCGATGATCGAGGTGTGGGGGTCGAAGCGGTAGTCCCACACCTGCTCCAGCAGCATGGTGCGGGTGACGACCCGGTCCTTGTTGCGCAGGAAATACTCCAGGAGCTTGAACTCGCGCGGCAGGAGGTCGAGCGAGCGGCCCTGGCGGGTCACCTTGCGGGAGAGCAGGTCCATGGCGACGTCGCCGCAGCGGAGCGTCGTCTCGACTGCGCGCCCCGCCCCCCGCCGCACGAGGTTCTCGAGCCGCGCGTGCAGCTCGCTGAAGCCGAAGGGCTTGGTCAGGTAGTCGTCGCCCCCCGCGCGGAGGCCGGACACCCGCTCGTCGAGCTGGCCGAGCGCCGAGAGGATCAGGATCGGCGTCTCCACGCCCCCCGCGCGCAGCGCCTTCACCACGCTCAGCCCGTCCATCCCCGGCACCATCCGGTCCATCACCACCGCGTCGAAGCTGGAGGAGGAGGCGAGGTAGAGGCCGTCGCGGCCGTCGGTGGCGTGCTCGACGGTGTAGCCCGCCTCGCGCAGGCCCTTGGTGAGGTAGTCCGCCGTGTCGACGTCGTCCTCGACCACCAGGATGCGTCCGCTCATCGCCTCGCCGCCACGCCCGCGCCGCCGGAACCGCGGCCCGGCGGCAGGTCTAGGCCGGTTTCGCTGAACCGCTAAGCCCTTCCCCCGTTCAGGCCCCGGTCATCGCGCGGCGGGAGAGGAAGCGGCCATGCCGGAAGGCGAGGAGGGCGTGCTCGACTGCGCCGTCGTGGGCGGCGGCCCCGGCGGCCTGACGGCGGCCACCTACCTCGGCCGGCAGAGGCGGCGCTTCCGCGTGTTCGACACGGGCGAGAGCCGGGCCGCCTGGATCCCGACCAGCCACAACACGCCGGGCTTCCCGGAAGGCCTCTCGGGCGAGGCGATGCTGGCGCGCTTCCGGGAGCAGGCGGCGCGCTACGGCGCGGAGGTCGTCCCGCAACGCGTCGTCGGCCTGCGCAAGGAGGGCGACGCCTTCGTGCTGGCCACCGCGGAGGGGGAGGCCCGCGCGCGCCGCGTGATCCTGGCCACCGGCGTCGCCGACCGCGAGCCCGACCTTCCCGACGTGTTCGACGCGGTGAAGAAGGGGCTGATCCGCATCTGCCCGATCTGCGACGGCTACGAGAGCTCGGGGCTCGACATCGGGGTGATCGGGAGCTGCGAGCACGCCGCGTCCGAGGCGCTGTTCATCCGCACCTGGTCGGACAAGGTGACGGTGATCGTGCCGCGCACGCTGGGCCGGGTCTCGGAGGCGCGCAAGCGGGACCTGGAGGCCGCCGGCGTCGCGATCCTGGAGGCGCCCGTCGAGCACGTGACGATCCGGGACGGGCGGCTGAGCTGCCTGGACATAGCCGGCAGACCGCGGAGCTTCGACGTGGTCTACGCCGCGCTGGGCGTCGACCCCCGCGCCGAGCTCGCCCGCGCGGCCGGCGCCCGGCTGGACGGGGAAGGCCGCCTGCCGACGGACGCGCACCAGCAGACGTCGGTCGAAGGGCTCTACGCCGCCGGCGACATCGTGCGCGGGCTGAACCAGGTGGCCGTCGCCTGCGCGGAAGCCGCCGTCGCCGCCATCGCCGTCCACAACAGCCTGCCGCGCAACTACGCCTGATCCCCGCCCGTTCAGCTCCCGGACAGGGAGGAGACCATGGCCGAGACCCAGGCGCAGAAGGAGACGGTCGAGCGCGTCATGCACGAGTTCAAGCATGGCGAGCTGAAGGGCCGCGACGGCAAGGTGGTGAAGACCCGCAAGCAGGCCGTCGCGATCGGCCTCTCCGAGGCGGGCGACTCGAACCGCAAGAGCCCCAAGCAGAACCGCCACAACCTCGCGCACACCAAGGCGAACGAGCGCAAGGGCCGGACCGGGCAGCAGGAGAAGGAGGGCAAGGGCGCGATGGCGCGCAACCGCTCCGAACTCTACGCCGAGGCGAAGAAGCGCGACATCCCGGGCCGCTCCAAGATGAACAAGGCGCAGCTGGAGAAGGCGCTCTCCCGCTGAGCGTCAGCCCGCCTCCGCCCGCAGCCGGCGCACCACGCGGGTGAAGCCCTCCCCGAACACGCGGTAGTAGGCGAAGGCGATCGGCACGTCCGGCGGCAGCCGACCCTCGAAGCGCTTGAGGCTGTCCGGCAGGCTGCGCTCGGGCGCGAGCACGCCGACGTCGCGCGGGAACGCGGTCGGCCGGGCGAAGGTCGCGCGCAGGTGCGGGCAGAGCCGCTGCGCCCGCTCCGCGCAGGCGCCATGGGTGGGCGGCAGGTGGCTGGCGTAGCGCCACCCGCCCTTCAGCTTCAGGAACGTCCCGGTCGCCACGGGGAACAGGAAGCGGTCGTCCGGAGGCGTGGCCTCGCCGCAGACGTGGCACAGGAAGCCGGTCACGCCCCGCCGCTGGCGCATCATGTTCATGCCGCTGGGCAGGGGCTCGCCCTCGCCGGGCCGCTCGTCCTGCACCAGCTCCATCATGCCCGGGAAGGCGGCGGAGGGCTCGAGGCGGAACGCGTCCTCTCCCGTCCAGGGCACGACCCAGGGCAGCGTCTCGCCGATTCGCCAGCGCGGGGCGGCCTCGTCCACGTCGTCGTCTCCTGAGCCGCCGCGTCCGACGCCCGCGCGTCCCTTGCCTGCCGGGCCAGCCTTCGCCAAGCATGGCCGCGTTTGGGAGACGGCATGTCGAGACGGTTCACCCTCTACATCCTGGCGGGCATGGCGCTGGGCCTGGTCGCCGGCGGCCTCGCCAACGCCTATGCGCCCGACCCGAAGGCGGCGGCGGCGAACTTCTCGCTGGTCACCGACGTGTTCCTGCGGCTGATCCGGATGATCATCGCGCCGCTGGTGCTGTCCACGCTGACGGCGGGGATCGCGCACATGGGCGCGGGAAGCGCGGTAGGCCGCGTGGGCGCCAAGGCCATCGCGTGGTTCCTGGCCGCGGGCGTGCTGTCGCTGATCATCGGCATGGTCGTGGTGGAGATCGTGCGGCCGGGCGCCGGCCTCTCGCTCGCCATTCCGCCCGCCGACGCGGCCGGCGCGCCCGGCGTGCAGACGTCCCTGTCGGCCAAGACCTTCCTCGAGCACGTGTTCCCCGCCTCGGTGGTCGACGCCATGGCGAGGAACGAGATCCTGCAGATCGTGGTGTTCTCAGTCTTCCTGGGGCTGGCGATCGCGAACGTGGGCGAGGCGGGCAAGCCGCTGCTGGCCGGGCTCGAATCGCTGGCGCAGGTGATGCTGAAGGTCACCAGCTACGTGATGCTGAGCGCGCCGCTCGCCGTGTTCGCCGCCATCGCCGCGGCCGTGGCGACGCAGGGGCTGGGCGTCATCCTGACCTACGCCAAGTTCGTCGGCGGCTTCTACGCGGCGCTCCTGGTGCTGTGGCTGGCGATCCTGGGCGCCGGAGCGGCCGTGGTGGGCGTCGGCCGGGCGCGGGCGCTGTTCGCCGCGATCCGCCAGCCGGCGCTGCTCGCCTTCTCCACCGCGACCTCCGAGGCCGCCTACCCCCGCACGCTGGAGGAGCTGGAGCGGTTCGGCGTGTCCAAGCGCATCGCGAGCTTCGTCCTGCCGCTGGGCTACTCGTTCAACCTGGACGGCTCGATGATGTACTGCACCTTCGCGAGCCTGTTCATCGCGCAGGTCTACGGCGTGCACCTGGACCTGGCGCAGCGCGGGCTGATGCTGCTGCTGTTCCTGGTGACCTCCAAGGGGATCGCGGGGGTGCCGCGCGCCTCGCTGGTGGTGATCGCCGCCACCCTGCCCTACTTCCACATTCCCGAGGCCGGCCTGCTGCTGGTGCTGGGCGTGGACCACTTCCTCGACATGGGGCGCAGCGCCACCAACGTGGTCGGCAACGCCGTGGCCTCGGCCGTCGTTGCGCGTTTCGAGGGCGAGCTGGGTCCGCCCGACCCCGCCGCCGTCCCCGCCTGACCCTCGACCATACCGGAGTTCGCATGAGGATCGCCCGCCCGCTCGCCGCCGCGAGCTTCGCCACGCTGCTCGCCTGCGCGGGCGCCGCCTGCGCCCAGACCGACGCGGAGGTGAAGCACGGCGGCCAGGTGTTCGCCGGCCAGTGCGCCCTGTGCCACGGCGCGAACGGCGCGGGCGGACAGGGACCGCCGCTGCAAGACGTGGTCGGCCGCAAGGTCGCCTCCACGGGCTTCGCCTACACCCCCGCGCTGAAGGCCAGGGGCGCCGCGACGTGGGATGCGCGCAGCCTGTCGCGCTACCTCGCCGACCCGCGGGCCGCCGTGCCCGGCACCGCCATGGCCGTGCAGGTGAGCGACGCCAAGGACCGGCACGACCTGATCGCCTACCTCGCCACCCTGAAGGCCAAGGGCGCGCCCGCCGCTCCGGCTCCCGTCGCGGCGAACGGCGGCCCGTTCGGGGGCTGGCGGGAGGACGCGCCGGGCAAGCTCCACCACATCACGGTCGCCGACCTGCCCAGGCCCTACGCCACCCGCTCCTCCAGCAACGGCTCGCAGCAGGTCCCGCGCCCCGCCGGTGCCCTGCCCCGCGTGCCGCCAGGCTTCAAGGTCGCGGTCTTCGCCGACGGGCTCGAGGGGCCGCGGCAGATGCGGGTGATGGCGAACGGCGACGTGTTCGTGGCCGAGACCGCCGCCGGCCGCATCCGCGTGCTGCGCGCCAAGGACGGCGCCGAGCATCCCGACACGACCGCCGTCTTCACCTCCGGCCTGACCGGCCCGTTCGGCATGGCCGCCTACCCGGCCGCGGACCCGCGCTGGCTCTACGTGGCCGAGCGCAACCGGGTGGTGCGCTTCCCCTATCGCACGGGCGACCTGAAGGCGCGCGGCGAGCCCGAGGTGGTGGTGGCGCAGCTCGCGCCGACGACGGGCGGCCACACGACCCGCGACCTCGTCTTCTCTCCGGACGGAGCGCGGATGTTCGTGTCCGTCGGCTCGGCCTCGAACGTGGCCGAGGAGATGCCGAAGAAGACGCCCGCCGACGCCGCCGCCTACGACCATGAGCACGGCCTGGGCGCCGGTTGGGGTCCGGAGGAGAACCGCGCCGACGTCCTGGTCTTCACGCCCGAGGGCAAGGCCGGAAAGGTGTTCGCCGCGGGCATCCGCAACTGCGTCGGCCTGGCGGTGCAGCCCAAGACGGGCGCCCTGTGGTGCTCGGTCAACGAGCGCGACGAGCTGGGCGACAACCTCGTGCCCGACTACCTCACGCGGGTGAAGGAGGGCGGCTTCTACGGCTGGCCCTGGCTCTACCTGGGCGACCACGAGGACCCGCGCCTGAAGGGTGAGCGGCCGGACCTGAAGGGCCGCGCCACCGCTCCCGACTTGCTGCTGCAGGCGCACTCCGCCTCGCTCGGCATGACCTTCTACACGGGAAGCGCCATGCCGCCGGCCTGGCGCGGCTCGGCCTTCGCCGCCGAGCACGGCTCGTGGAACCGCGGCGAGCGCACCGGGCCCAAGCTGATCCGCATCCCGCTGAACCCGGACGGCACGGCGACGGGCGCCTACGAGGACGTGATGACCGGCTTCACCGTCGACAACCAGAGCGTCTGGGGCCGGCCGGTGGGCGTGGCCGCCGCGCACGACGGCGCGATCCTGGTCAGCGACGACGGCGGCGGCGTGGTCTGGCGGCTGACGTGGAGCGGCCGCTAGACTTCTAAACCGCCCGTCAAGCGCGGCGCGCTAATCTCCGCGCGTGAGCCTCGCCGACCGCCTCGTGACCCGCCTCGCCGAGGCCCTGCCCGGCGGCCGCCAGCCGCTGCGGCTGGAACGGGCGCGCGCAAGCCTGTGCTTCGACGACTTCCCCCGCTCGGCCTGGGCGGCGGGCGGGCCGATCCTGGCGCGGCGGGGCGTCCGGGCGAGCTTCTACCCGGCGGGCGGCTTCTGCGGCCGCTTCGCCGAGGGGAACGACCAGTTCACGGCGGAAGACCTGCGCGAGGTGCGCGACGCGGGCCACGAGATCGGCTGCCACAGCTTCTCCCACCGCGCGGCGTCTAGCCTGTCGGCGCGGGCTTTCGGGGCCGACCTCGACCGCAACGCCGCCTTCCTGCGCGAGGAGGCGGGGGTGATGCCCGCCACCTTCGCCTATCCCTACGGCCTCTTCTCGCCCGCCTCCCTGCCCGTGACGGCCGCCCGCTTCCGGGGCGCGCGCCGGGTGCGGGGGGGCGCGAACGCCGGGCGGCTCGATCTCAGGCGCATCGCCGCCGTCCCGCTGGAGGCGCGGTCGTGGAGCGCCGCTCGGATGGAGGCGGCCGTCGCCGACGTCGCGCGCCGCCGGGGCTGGCTGGTGCTCTTCACCCACGACGTCGCGCCCGAGCCCACGCCCTACGGCTGCACGCCCGCCATGCTGGAGCACGCGCTGGAGGCGCTGGCCCGCGCGGGTATCGAGGTCATGCCCGTGGCGCAGGCGCTCGGCGGCGTCTGACGCCTCAGCGCGCCGCCGGCGGCGCGGGCGGACGCACGAGGTGGCCCAGGGGCTCCTGCGGCGTCGGCTTGCCGGTGAAGACCGAGATGGACACCGGCGTAGCGCAGACGCGGTCCGCGTTCGACCACCAACGTCCGGAC
>JASLDZ010000033.1 GCA_030151985.1 Caulobacteraceae bacterium
GGGCAATGGCCGTCCGGGTCGAACCAGCCGCGCAGCTCCGCCAGCACCGTGTCGGCGAAGCGGGCGGGGTCGGCGGCGATCATCAGGTAGCGGGCGGTGGCGAGCAGCGAGCCCGCGCCGCCCTTGCGCCGCTCGGGCCGCAGGAACAGCGAGCCGACCTCCGTCCAGCCCGAGCACTCGTTCACCAGCACCAGCACCTGGTGGTCGAACCGCGTGCCCGTGGCCGAGGAGTGCTGGGCCAGCGTGGTGGCGCGGAAGGAGAAGAACGGCCGCTTCAGCCCGACGGCCGCCTTGACCCCGGCGACGCCCTCGATGCGGCCGGTGTCGGTCTCCTCCAGCATCAGGGTGTACCAGGCCTCGACCGGCGCGCACTCGCCGGAGAAGCTGGCGGCGGAAACGGTTAGGCGCTCGCGCAGCGTGGGCGCGTCCTCGGGCAGGCTCGTGAAGCCCCGCCCGGAGAGCACGGCCAGCTCCATCAGCGCGTCGAAATCGTCCGGCCCCGCGGGCCTCACCACCAGCATGGCGGGGGTCTAGCCGAGCGGGAGCTTCGCCGTAACCCCCGGGGCCCGGCTCAGCGCTCCGACTGCGTGGCCATCAGCCAGCTGGAGTGGACGTTGGTGGTCAGGTAGCGCCACAGGAGGCGGCGGGGCTCCAGCGCCGCCCGCCACGCCCACTCCAGGTTCATCGCCTGCAGCGCGGCGGGGGCGCGGGCGACCTCTCCGGAAAGGTGATCGAACAGCCCGCCGCAGGTCCGCACCCAGGTCAGCTGGGGCAGCAGCGACTTGAAGCGGTGGGCGAGCAGGATCTGGCGCGGGTTGCCCACCCCGATCCACAGCACGTCCGCGCCCGAGGCGGCGACCTCGGCCGCGACCGCCTCCACCTCGTCGTCCTTGAAGTAGCCGTCGCGCGCGCCCGCGATCTGCAGGCCGGGGTGCAGCGCGCAGGCGCGGCGCACGGCCGCGGCGTTCGCCTCCGCCTTGGCTCCCAGCATGAAGAAGCGGATTCCGTGCCGCACCGCCGTGTCGGCGGCGTCGTGGAACCAGTCGGTGGTCGGCACCCGCTCGGGCAGCGGCCGCTTGGTGAACATGCGCGATCCGTTGACCACGCTCATGCCGTCGGCGGCGATGTAGTCGGCCGCCAGCAGCGCCTCGCGGAAGCCGGGGTTGGAGGCGAACAGCGACATCACCTGCCCGTTCACCGTCGTGCCCACCTTCGGGGGGCCGCCGACGCCGGCCTTTCGGGCGGCGAAGTCGGCCGCCAGCCGCTCGCACAGCTCCGCCGCGGTCAGCCGGTCCACCGGCACGCCGCCCACGACCACGCGCTCGATCGGGGGGAGGGGAGACGCCGGGCGGTCCAGGGTCGCGGCGTCGCTCATCGCGTGCGCTCCAGGTCGGCCAGGATGGCGCGTTCGAAGCCGTCGATCATGGCGTCCAGGCTGAAGCGGCGCTCCACCAGCGCCCTTGCGGCCGCCCCAAGCCGCGCCCGCTCGGCCACATCGTCGCGCAGCCGCGCCAGCCCGGCGACCCAGAGGTCCGGGCGGTCGAGCGGGGCGAGCACGCCGGTCTCCGACCCGTCCGCGTCCACCAGCGTCTCGCGGTTCATGGGGATGTCGCTGACCACCATCGGTAGGCCCGCGTTCATCGCCTCCAGCACGGCGTTGCTCTGCCCCTCGTAGAGCGAGCTCATCACGAACACGTCGGCGGCGGCGTAGAGGGCGTTCACGCCCTCGCGCTCGACGTTGCCGAGCAGGCGCACGCGGTCGCCGATCCCCAGTTCCGCGATCTTGGCCTCCACCTGCGGCCGCAGCTCGCCGTCGCCGCCCACCACCAGCAGCACGCCCGGCGTTTCGGCGACGCGTTCCAGGAGGTAGCCGTAGTTCTTCTGCGTCTTCATCCGCCCAAGCGCGAGCAGCACCACCGCGTCCTTCGGAAGGTCGAACCGCGCCCGCGCCTGATCCCGGCTCAGGGGCGAGGGCGTCCACTCGATGCCGTTGTGCACGACCGAAAGCTTGTCGCGGTAGGCCTTCGGGTAGCCGTCGAAGCTGTGCAGCACCGCGTCGGACACGCAGACGATGCGGGTGTAGACGCCGATCGTCCCCCACATCCGGTCGAGCAGGCGCATGGCGCGGCCGAAGGTGGGCCCCGGCGCCCGCTGCGAGGCGATGCGGACCTTCACCCCCGCGCTCCGCGCGGCCAGCGCCCCGAACACCGCGCCCAGCGGCAGGAAGCCCAGCACGGCGTCGGGCTTCGCCGCGGCGAGATGACGGCGAAGCGCCAGGAAGGTGCGGACGTACTCGGCCGGAGAGAGCTTCGGCTTCCTCGTCACCACCGAGACGTTCGGCTCGCCCGCGAAGGCCGGCGCTTCCTCGTAGAGGAACACCACCTCCGTCTCGTGGCCGCGGGCGCGCAGCCGACGCGCGACGCGCACCAGCGCCTCCTGCGCGCCGGCCACGTTCATGAAGGAGGCGACGCCGACGATCTTCAGCGGCCGCGCGGAGGGGGTGTCGCGCATCAGATCCAGCCGGCCAGCTTGATGATGTCGACGGCGGGCGTGCCCAGGGGCGCGACCCGCGCCTCGCCCAGGATCAGCGCCGCCTCGTGCTGCGTCGCCAGCGCGCCGGGCAGCTTGTGTACGGCGTAAGCCCCGTCGAGCCGCGTCTCCAGGAACTGCGCCACGTCGTCCATGAAGGCCCGCGCCCGCGCCTTCACCCCTGCGTCGAGGTCGGACGGGGAGGGGGCGGCGGTGCGCACGATCTGGATCACGTCGAAGTCCAGGCAGTACGGGACGGCCTCGATGAACGGCTTGCGCGCATAGACGGCCTTGGCGCGGGCGAACAGTTCTGCGGTCGCCTTGTAGGGCATGCGTCCCGACGCCCAGTTCACCCAGTGCAGGTGCACCACCCCGCCCACGTCCCCCGCGTCCGGGTCGTGGCGCAGGCGATAGAGCGCGCGGAAGAGCTTCTGCGCCAGATCGCTGCGGTAGCATTTCAGGAGGCCCGTGCGCGGGTCGATAACGCCATCGGCGGCCTGCAGCACGGCGGCCAGCGCCGGAGCGCCCTGCGCCCGCTGGGGCGCCAACCGGTGCAGGTTGAACAGGATCGAGGGCGCGCCGCCGACCCAGTGGCTGACGCGCCATCCGTGGTGGCTCCACTGCGCCGGCCACTTCGGCAGCCCCTCGGCGTGGAACAGGGCGCCCCAGTCGAAGCGGGGGGCGTCCAGCGCCTCGGCCGACACGTCGTGGCCGGCGTCCCGGTAGAGGGCGAGCGCGCCCAGCGCATAGGCGGTGAGGTGGACGATCGCCGGCGTCGCGTCGCTCGCGGCCACGTTGAGACCGCCCGCCAGCCGCCGGGTGCGGGTGAGCGCCGCGAACGCCTCCGCGCCCTCCCGCGTCAGCCGGTCGGCGCGACCCAGGAGCACCAGGCTGTAGACCACGTCGCAGGCGTCCTGCAGCGCCACCCCGTCGACGGGGGCGCCCTGCGTGACCAGGCGCAGCGCCGGGGCGTGATGCGTCTCGAGGTAGGCGAGGACCTTCTCGGGCTCGGGCATGCGGGTCTCGGGATGGTCGCGAGCAGGCTCGCGGGGACGCTCCCGCAGATGCGAGACGCTATTGTGCGATGCACACCCACGCCTCCGGGCGAGCCGCTTGTCAACCTGCGCGCTCGCCTCCGCCCGCCTGCGAAGGCCGGTTTCGCGCGGCAGGCGAGTCTCGCGGTCAAATGCACGCAGCCGCCAGGAAAAGGCGTAAAAAAGGCTTTAAGTCGGAAACGAAATCTGATTGCTTCCCATCGGCCGGGCGACCTCAGACGCGCCTCGGCTGACGGGTGTTCCACACCAGTGTGCCAGTAGGCGTTCGCGTTCGGGTCCGAAGGCGGATCGTCGGTGCTGGTCGACAGGGGCGTAGGCCGCACGGGGGTGCGGCCGCGTAGGAGCGTGAGGCCGCGCGGCGCGCGGCCGCGCCTTCACGCATGCGCCGCCGCCGGCCGTCGCCACGTCTGATCCCATCCTTCCGGAACCGCTGTGCAGCAGGCCGGCCGCCTCGTGCGGCGGCCGACGGGGGACGGCGATGGACATCTACGGCGACATGAATCCGGGCGACCTGAACGACACGCTCGTCGGGACGGACGATCCGGACACCATCTTCGGCGGTCAGGGCGACGACTCCATCGACGGAGCAGGCGGCGCCGACAGCCTGGATGGTGGGATCGGAAACGACACCCTGGTCGCGGGCCTCTATGACGGCGACACGCTGAACGGCGGGGCGGGAGACGACACCTACTATGTCGATGGCGGCGCCACGGCCGTGATCGTGGAGGCCGTCGGCGGCGGCACGGACACGGTGGTCACCCACAACGCGGGCGGCAACCTCAACGACTATGCGAACGTCGAGAACCTCACGCTCGCCGGCCCGACCAGCGGCGAGTTCGGCTACGTCGAGGGTGACGGCAACTCGCTGGACAACCTGATCACCAGCACCAGCGCTAATGTGCAGTACAGCGATCTGTACGGCTACGACGGGAACGACACCCTGGTCGCGGGCGGCTCCCTCGGCGCCTATCTGGACGGGGGGTCGGGGAACGACAGCCTGACGGTTCTCGTGGGCAACGCGTCCCTCTACGGGGGGAACGACGCCGACACGCTGGACGCGAGCGCAGCGACGGGCCCTGTCACGCTCGACGGCGGGGACGGCGCCGACAGCCTGATCGGAAGCGCGGCCGCCGACGACATCACCGGCGGCGCAGGCGCGGACACCATGACGGGCGGCGACGGCGCCGACGTCTTCCACCTCGCCTACGACGGCGCGGTCGACGAGATCACCGACTTCCAGGCCGCGCCGTTCGGCGTCGACGCCACGCGCGACGTGCTCGACATCTCGAGCCTGCTCTACAGCTTCAGCAACTACATTTACGGCGACAACCCGTTCACCGAGGCGAACCCGCACCTGCAGTTCGTGCAGGAAGGCGCCGACACCGTGCTGCAGATCCGGCTGGACGGCACGGGCGCCTGGCAGGACTTCGTCAAGCTCGACGGCGTGACCGCCAGCGACCTCATCTCCAACAACCTGTCGCCGAACTTCTCGCCCTTCGGCAGCGAGAGCGCCAGCGCCGGCGGCGACGACGGCGACAACTACCTGCAGGGCTCGGCGCTGCCGGACGCGCTGTACGGCTACGGCGGAAACGACACGCTGGACGGCGGCTTCGAGGCCGACAGCCTCTACGGCGGCGACGGGAACGACGTCATCTCCGACTCCTTCGGCGAGAACCAGATCTACGGCGGCGCCGACAACGACATCGTCTATGGGCTGGGCAGCGACCTGCACGACCAGACCGTCTACGGCGGGGCGGGCTCGGACACCTTCGCGTTCGACGGCGCGGGCGCGGGCCATGTGCTGATCGCCGACTTCGAGGCGGGTCCGGGCGGCGACGTGCTGGACCTGCAGTCGGTTATCTACAGCCTGCAGGACTACGACGGCGGCAACCCGTTCGTGGAAGGCCGGCTGGTCTTCACCACCGACGGCGCCGACTCCGTCCTCAGCGCGGACATCTTCGGGAACGGCACGCTGACCGAGGTGACGCGCCTCGCCAACGTCGACTGGCACGCGCTGACGGCGGACAACTTCACCCCGGGCTATTCGATCGACGGCCACGGCGGGAGCTTCGTCGGCACCCCTGATCCGGACACCTACTACGGCGGCGTCAACGACGACACGATCACCGGCGCGGCGAACTCCGACAGCCTCTACGGCGGGGACGGGAACGACAGCGTCGACGGAGGCGTGGGCGACGACTTCGTCTACGGCGGCGCGGGGGCCGACACGGTCTACGGCGGGGACGACAACGACGTCGTCGACGGCGGAGCGGGCGCGGACACGCTGTACGGCGGCACCGGGAACGACAGCCTCTACGGCGAGGGCGGGTCGGACGTGGTCTACGGCGGGGGCGGGGACGACTACTTCCGCACCCTGACCGGCCAGGGTCCCGACACCATCTACGGCGGGGCGGGCACGGACCTGCTCACCCTGGAGCGGACCGACGCCGCCGGCCCGCTGCACGTCGACCTGACGCTCTCCGGCCTGCAGTCGGTGGGCGACGGGACGCAGTTCTCCAGCATCGAGCAGATCCGCTTCGCAGGCGGTCTCGGCGCCGACTTCGCCCAGGGCGGGGACCTGGACGACGTGCTGAAGGGGATGGCCGGCGACGACACCCTGATCGGGGGCAGCGGGAACGACATCCTGCAGGGCGGGGCGGGCCACGACAGCCTGACCGGCGGACTGGGGGGCGACACCTTCCGCTTCGACGGCCCGACGGCGGGGTCGGACGACGTGGTCACCGACTTCACCTCGGGGACCGACCACGTCGCGCTGTCGAAGACGGGCTTCGGGATCACCAGCGTGGCCGACTTCGACATCGTCACCGCCGCGGGCGGACCGACGGAGGCGAAGGCGACGCTGATCGTCGACACCGCGGCCCACACCCTCAGCTGGGACGCGGACGGGACCGGCGCGGGGGCGGCGACGCTCCTGGCGCACGGCGCCTTCACCACCAACGCGGGCGATTACCTGGTGTTCTAAAGGAGCGCGGGCCCGCGGCGTTCAGGCGGCGTTCAGCGGCGACCGGCCACGGGTCGGCTGAAGGACGCCGCCCGTCTCTGTCGTCTAGTCAACGGGCGGGCGCGGCCGTCCGGCCATGCACCACGGCGCCGCGCCGGCGGTCGGCGGCCGCCAGGTCGCGGAAGGCCACGTAGCGGGCGTCGCGGGCGAGGCGGCGGTACTGCTCGACGGCGGCGGGCGCCCAGGCGGCGAAGACGCCCACGACGTCGGCCGCGAGGAAGAGGGGGCTCACATGATGCAGCGACAGGGCGTGCAGCGCCTCGGCCCCGCCGGCCAGCGCGGCCGCCACGCCCGCCAGGTCGTCCCGGCGAACCCGGGGCAGAGCGGCGAAGCCCAGCAGCGTCAGGCCGTAGAGGATGGCGGCGCGCGCCATGGCGCCGGTCGCGCCGTCCGGCAGACCGATCCAGCCGAACAGGGCGGCCGCCGCGGCGGCGACTCCCGCAACGAGGACGATGCGAAGCGCGATGAGGCAGGCGCCGGGGGTGAGCAAGGCGAGCTCCTTCTGAGGTCTCCCCAGGCATGCGCCGCGAGTTCCCAATTCGTCGTCAACGGAGGTGGTGAACGACTTATTATCGATGTGGCGCGGGCCTTGCAGGCCGGGGCGCAGGCGTTCGGTTTGGGTCACGGCGGCGTGATGAGCGGATTTCAGCGGTTTCTCGCGGCGGTTGTCACAATTTTCGCTGCACTGCGGTATAAGCCCTTCAACAAGGCGTCCGCGGCGGCTCCCACGCCTCTGGCGGCCGTCCCGCGGACAGGGCGGGGAAGAGCGTCAGTTCGTGTCTGGGGCGTGCGGGGCGGACGATCGCCCCAATCTCCCTTTACGGTTCGCGCACGGAGCGTCTTCGGGCCGGTTCGCCGGCTCCGTCGAGCGATCGTCGTGTGAACGGGAAGCGGTCGCCTGGGAGTAGCCCTGTGAGTTCTGTCACCGAGATCGACCGGCGGAACGCGAGCGCGGCCAAGGCGCTGCGCCTCGACGTGAACGCCCTTCCGGCTTCCAGCGCCCGCCGCGAGGCCGCGCTGGTCGCCCGCAGCTCCCTCAAGCGCGCGCTGGACATCGTGGTCGCCACACTGGCGCTGGTGTTCCTGGCGCCCCTGTTCCTGGTCGTCGCCTTCGCGATCGCGGTCGAGAGCGAGGGGCCGATCCTCTTCAAGCAGCGCCGCACCGGCCTGGACGGCCAGCCGTTCCGCGTCCTGAAGTTCCGCACCATGCGGGTGATGGAGGACGGCGGCGTGGTGCGCCAGGCGCGCCGGGACGATTCCCGCATCACGCGCGTCGGCTACTTCCTGCGCCGCTCCAGCATCGACGAGCTTCCCCAGCTCCTGAACGTGCTCAAGGGGGACATGTCGCTGGTGGGCCCCCGTCCGCACGCCCTGGCGCACGACGAGCACTTCGCCGCGCTCGCGCCCGGCTATGCGGATCGCTTCCGCACGCGGCCGGGCATCACCGGGCTGGCGCAGGTGCGGGGCCTTCGGGGCGAGATCCGCACCACCGAGCAGATCGTGGCGCGGACCGCGGCCGACAACGAGTACATCGCCCAGTGGTCGCTCGGCATGGACCTGTGGATCCTGCTGAAGACGGCGGTGGTCGCGCCGCTGCAGCGCAACGCCTACTGAGCGTCGGCGCCGCCTTAAGGGGCCGCGCCGAACCGGCTGGAGCGCGCGTCCGCGGCGCGCTTGGAGCGGCCGTCGACCGCCCAGTGGAAGCCGATCACCGCGCCCTTGATCCGGGGCAGGAGCAGCAGCGTCAGCAGCAGCAGCGCCGGCAGGGTCGTGCCCAGCACCAGCCACAGGGGCGCCTTCCAGATGAACGGGAAGGCCAGCAGCGGGCCGACCACGAGGTGCCCAACGATCAGGATGGTGAAGTAGGGCGGCGCGTCATCCGCGCGGTAGCGGCCGTTGTCGTGCCCGCACGTCGCGCACGTCGGCGCGACCTTCAGGTAGCCGGCGAACAGCGCGCCCTCCCCGCAGTTGGGGCAGCGGCGGCGCAGACCCCGTGCGACCCCTGTGGAGATGCGGCGCTCGGACTCGGACATGACGGAACTCCCTGGCCCGCCATGTAGGCGACCGGAAGCCCGGCCCCAAGCGCGGCGGTCCGCGCGGCGGCCCCGATTTCGCTTCCGGCCGCCGCGACCTAGATTAGGCGGCCCCAAGGAGATGCCCTTGCCCGAGATCCTGTCCCTGTCGCGCGAGGCCGCGTCCAGCCCGCAAGGGCGCGCGCGCGTGCTGGAGGTGCTGGAGGACGACGGCGTCGTCGTGCTGCGCGACCGGCCTTTCGCGCTCTCGCCCGCGGAGCAGGCGCTCGCCGACCCGGCGGTGCTGTCGCCCCGATCCAAGAACGTCAGCCTCGACCCCGCGACCGGGCGGCTTTCAGGCGCCGCCGTCGAGGGGGAACGGCTCGAGGCGCTGCAGGCGATGACCGCGCGCTACGCGGATTTCGCCGACGGGCTGCTCCAGGAGGTGGCGCCGACCTACGCGTTCGCGGCGGAGCGGCGGCGGACGAGCTTCCGCCCTGGCGCGATCGACACGCGCGCGCTCTCGCCCCGCAAGGACGACAAGCGCCTGCACGTGGACGCCTTCCCCTCAAGCCCCGTGCAGGGGCGGCGGATCCTGCGGGTGTTCACCAACGTCGATCCCGGCGGCCAGGAGCGGGTGTGGCGGATCGCGGAGGGCGGCTTCGCACCCTACGCCGCGCACTTCCGCCCCCGCCTGCGCGGCAAGGGCGCCGCCGAGCTCGCGCTCCTGCAGCGGCTGGGCGTCACCCGGGGACGCCGCACCGCCTACGACCAGGCGATGCTGGAGCTGCACGACCTCGCCAAACTGGACGACGCCTGGCAGGCGGCTGCGGAGCGGCGGGAGTTCTCCCTTTCGGCCGGGGCGAGCTGGATCGTCTTCACCGACGGCGCTCCGCACGCCGCGCTGCGGGGCCGCAACGCCTTCGAGCAGACCTACCTCCTGCCCGTGGCCGCCATGCGCGACCAGGCGCGCTCGCCGCTGCGGACCCTGGAGCGCCTGCTGGAACGGCCGCTGGCCTGAGCGCATGCGAAAAGCCCCGGCGCGGCGCGCCGGGGCTCTCGGGAGGGTCGCTGACGGCGTTCGGGGCCGGGGCTCTGGACCGAGGGTTCGGGGCCCGGCCCCGGAACCTCAGCCCTTCTTCTTGGACGCGGCGCCCGCCTGGGTGCAGCGGTCCTGCCCCTTGTGCGTGCACTTGGGATAGCTGGCGGGGGCGGCCGAGGGCGTGTCGGCGGCCTGGGCGGCGGAGGTGTCCATCGCGCCCGCGCCGGCGGCCGGAGCCGCAGACGGCGCGGCGGCCGGGGCCGCGCCCATCGACATGTCCGCGCCGGGGGAAGCCGGCGCGGCGGCCGAGGCGTCAGGCCCGGAGGCGCCGACGGTGGACGTGCCGTGCGTCGGGTCCTGGATCGGGTTGGTGGTCTGCCCGCTGGGAGTGGGCGTGTCGCTGCTTGGGGTGGTGGCCGGGCTGTTGGATGGGTTCGTCTGGGCCATCGCGACGCCCGCGATCAGCGACAGGGCGGCGGCGGCGGTCAAAAGGCGCTTCATTCTCGCTCTCCTCTTCGGCTCCGGGGCGCGGAGCGACGCGAACGGGACGGAGCGTGACGCCCGTTCCCAGCGCCCCGGAACGTGCCGACCGAGGAAAGGTTCAGCCAAGCTCCGCGCGGGGGTGCGGCGGGGCGCTCCCTTGCTCCCGCCGGAGAAGGCTGGACAGATGGCGCCGGGGACTGGGCGGCGCGCGATCCGGCGAGGATCGCGGCTCGCCGGGGGGAGGACGCGCTGCGCCACACGATCACCTACGCCAACGCCTGGGTCGCCTCCGTCGACGGTGCGGCGCGACGGCTGCCGGGCTGGGCGGCGGCCGGGGTGGCGGTGCTGACGCTGGCGACGGGCACGCTGGGCGGGGCGGCGCTCTACCGGCTGCTGCCGGCGCCGGGCCCGGGGTTCGGCGCGCAACTGCTCGACCGGGCGGCGCAGTACGTCCTGGTGCTGGGCCCGCTCTACGTCGTCGCCCTGGGGCTGGGACTGGGCGTGGAGCGGCGGGCGGCCCGCCTTCCGGCGGCGCCGGCGACCACCGCGGGTCCGGTCGGCGCGGCCCTGGGCGCGGGCTTCTTCCTGCTCGCGCTCGGCCTCCTGGCCGTGGCGCACGGCGTCCGCGCGGGGGG
>JASLDZ010000069.1 GCA_030151985.1 Caulobacteraceae bacterium
TCGCGCGCTCGAGCGCGTAGCGGGCCAGGTCGAAGTCCTGCAGCCGCAGCGCCGCGTAGCCGAGGTGCTCGTAGGCCTCGCCCGACCAGGGACGCAGCACGCACGCGCGGGCGAACAGGTCCCGGGCCTGCGCGTCCTCGCCGCCGCGCAGATGCGCGACGCCTTCACGCAGAAGCGGTCCCGCGTCGGCCGACGCCGGGGCGAGGAGATCGCCGGCGTGCGGCCAGTGCTCGCGCCATCCCGTGAGCGGCGGCGGATCGACCAGGCCGTAGGGGAGGGTGCGCTCGCCGCGTTCCACGATGATCGCTTGCGGACGCTCCTCCCGCAGCAGGTCCTCGAAGAGCAGGTTCTCCGCGCCGACCATCACCAGCCGCCGGAACCCTTCGGCGAGGAAGGGCGCGAGCTCGCCCGCGTAGCTGTCGCGGAGCATCACGGCGGCGGGCAGGTCGGCATCGCCCGTCTCGGTCACGCGCAGCGCGTGGCGGCTTGCGTTGAACGTGTCGCCGGTCACGGTCGCGTGGGGCGCGTGCAGGCGAGGCGCGGCGGCGACGCCCCTGCGCGGCGGCTCGAACAGGGCGCCGAGGTCCCCCGCCTCGGCCCGCCAGCCGTAGTCGAAGGCGTCGGGCTCCAGCACCCTCGGGCGGCAGGGGGCGAGCGCCTGCATCAGCTCGCGGTAGGCCGTCCAGGCGCCATAGGCGGACCAGTGGCTGTCGGTGCGTCGGAACACCTCCAGCGGGCCGCCGGCGTCGCGCAGGGCGTCGCGGGGGTGCACGACCCTGACGCCCAAGCCTGTCGCCAAGTTCGCCAGGGCGTCGGCGACGGAGGGGCGGGCGTAGCGGCGCTCGTCGGGCAGGTCCTCCGGATGCACGCCGTGAGCGTCGGGAGCGATCAGGAGCACCAGGACGGCGCCCAGCTCCTCCGCAATCCGCGCCAGACGGCGCAGCGGAGGCTCCCACAGGCGGGCCAGGGCGGCGCCGTCGGCGAAGGGCGCGCCGTACAGGGCGCGCGCGTCGAACCCCGGCGCTCGGTCCAGGAACAGCCGCCCTCCCGTGCCCTCCACGGCCGCGTCGATGCGGCCCGCGAGGTCGCTCGCGCCGATGGCGGTCACGCCGCCCTCCGCTGCAGGGCGCTGGCGGCGGCCAGGCGCGCGGCGAGGTCGCCCACGGTGCGCGCGCCGGCCGCGGACTCGTCCAGCCGCAGTCCCGTCGCCCGCTCGAGCCGCAGGAGCAGGACGGTGTGGCCGAGGCTGTCCCAGCCCGGTACGTCGTCGGGACCGTCGGAGGCGACCACCCGCGCGGCGTCGTGGCCGAAGCAGTCCGCGAGCGCCCGCGCCACCGTCTCCACCAGGGTGGCGAGCGGCAGCCGCACGACGCCGGGTTCCTCGTCCTCCCTCACGTCGCTGTAGGGCGCGTCCGGCGCTCGCAGCGCGCGAAGGCGCTCCAGGTTCTCGGCCCGGCTGACCTTGCCGGCGGTGGACTTGGCGAGCCAGCCGGGCGGCCCGATCCCGATCTCCGCCACGCCCACGTCGAACCGCTCCCTCACCACCGCGCGGATCGCCCGCTCCAGCGCCTGGCGGCTTGCGGGGTCGCGAAGCTCCTGGATGGTCTCGACGAGGAGGCCGAGCGTCTCGCTCCCCGCCGCGACGTCCTCCAGCGGCACGGCGGCCACGCGGCCGGGCCGGACACCGGACACCGCGCTCACGGCCGCCTCGATGTCGCCGCCGTAGAGGTTGCGGCCGCGGACGATGATCGTCTCCTTGATCCGCCCGCACACGAACAGCTCGCCGGCTTCGATCAGCCCGACGTCGCCGGTGCGGCGCCAGCCATCCGCATCGACCGCGGGGTCGGGTCCGTCGGCGCCGAAGTAGCGGTCGACGGCGGTGGCGCTGCGCACCCGGATCTCGCCGGCGAAGCCCGGCGGGGCGTCGATCGCGATCTCCACGCCCGGCAGCGCGACGCCGCAGGACAGGAGCGTGCGCCGACGGGCGCGGCCGGCCGTCGGGGCGGCGACGCGACCTTCTTCCAGCGCGGCCGCGTCCAGCTCCAGCATGTGCGGCGCACGCCCGGGGACCGTCTGGCTCACCGCGAACACCGCCTCGGCCAAGCCGTAGCAGCAGCCGATCTGGCCCGGCCCGATCCCGTCATCCGCGAAAGCCCGGAGGAAAGCCTCCACCGTCTCCGGGCGGCAGGGCTCGGAGCAGTCGTTGAGCAGGCGCAGCGAGGAGAGGTCGAAGCGCTCGCCCTCGGGCCGGGTCCGCACCAAGTGGGCGAAGGCGAAATTGGGAAGCCAGGCCAGGGTCGCGCGATGCTCGGCCACCGCCCGCAGCCACGTCGCCGGCTCGGCCACCCAGGCGAAGGGGTCGAGCGCCACGATCGAGGCGCCCAGCGTCAGCGGCGCGACGAGCCCGGTGAACAGCCCCATGTCGTGGTAGAGCGGCAGCCAGCTCGCCACCACGTCCGCCCGGCCGAAGCCTGTCGCTCCGGCCAGCATCGCCACGTGGTCGTCGACCTGGCGGAAGCTCAGCGCCACCCCCTTCTTCAGCCCCGTCGTGCCCGAGCTGTGCTGCAGCAGCGCCGTCTCGTCCGGCGACCGCGCAAGACAGGGCGCCGCTTCACCTCCGTCGACTAGGGCGCCGGCCAGCACGGGCGCGACATCCTGCGCCGCGGCGCGCACGGGACCGGCGTGGGCCTCGGGCGTGACGACCCGCAGCGGCCGGGTGCGCGCGATCACCTGCCGATGCGCCTCGACGTAGACCTCCAGCGGCTGGCGCACGCGAGGCGGCGGCAGGAGGCCCGGCGTCAAGCCCGCGCGCATCGCGCCCAGGAACGCCGCGTAGGTGTCGACTGTGTGGTCGGCGACCACGAGCACGACGCGGCCGTGACCATCGGCCTCGGCCGCCGCTCCCGCGAAGGTCGCCGCCCAGCGGGACGTACGGCGGGCGAGGTCCGCGTAGCTCCACGCCTCGAACCGCGCGCCACGCCGCAGGACCAATGCACACTTGGACGGCCGCTCGCGGACGTGGCCGTCGAACCGTTCGAGGAGGGTGGCGACCCCTGCGTCCGTGTCGTCCGGCATCGTCGGCTCCGTTCACTGTTCGGTGAGGAAGATGGATGAACGTGCCTAACAGTTACTAAACCTCAGGTTGAAAGTTGAGACGATGAGCGCGCTGGCCCATGCGATCCTCGGCGACTCCTCGGGGGCGAGGAGCGCCTTCGCCCTGGCGTTCGATCCGCCCGTCTTCCTGGCCGCGCTGCGCGACGCCCGCCCCGAGTACGCCTATGCGCCCGAGCCGAGCGACCCTCTGGCGCTCTACCTGTCCGACCCGGCGCTGGCGCGGCTGGACGCCAACGCGTTGTTCGAGGAGGGCTGGTATCGCCGCGCCTATCCCGACGTGGAGGCCGCGATCCGGCGGGGCGAGGCGCCGTCGGGCCTGTATCACTTCGTCGCCTGCGGCTGGCTGGAGAACCGCTTCCCCTGCTTCGCCATGAAGGCGCGGGCCGAGCTGAAGGGCCACGCGGGCCCGGAGCCGGACGCCGGCCGCTTCGACGAGGCCGCCTACCTCGCCGCCTATCCCGAGGCGCGGCTCGTGCTCAAGCACTTCC
>JASLDZ010000077.1 GCA_030151985.1 Caulobacteraceae bacterium
GAGCCTCCTGCCCCAGGCGGGCGTCGTGCAGCACCACCGCCTCGAGGGGCGCGCTTTCGCCGCCGTTCCACTGCCAGGCCACCGCCTCGTGGCAACCCATACGCGCTCGCCAGCCTTGCGCGAGCTCGGACGCGGAGACCCGTGCATCCAACCGGGAGACCGCGTCTTCCGCCTGCGAAAGCGCCTCAAGAAGACGGTCCGAAGGGTCTTTGGACCCGTCTAAAAACCTCATAACCAACAAGCGCCTTCTCGAATCGCACAATCGAGCGCGTCCTTAGCTTGCGTCTGCTTCGACCTTGTTCGCCAGGCGGTGAATGAGCGTCGCCTTGAGGAGGAGGCCGGGGGAAGGGAGCCCTCCGGACGTCTCATCGTCAAGGAGGACGCCATGGCGCTCTTGGTCAGCCTGATCGTGCTTCTGGTCGCGGCGCGCCCGATGGGGAGCTGGAGCGTCCGAGGCGAACGTCGCCGGCGCGCCTCGCCTGCGGATGACCTCTACCTGAGACGCCTGCGCGACGGCCCAAGACGCTAGGAGGGGAGGCGAGGGGGGAGGGGACGGGAGGTGGAGCTGGCGTCCATCGAGCGCCGCATCGCCGACGCCGGGCGCGTCGCGCTCCTGTTCACGGCCTTCACCGCACCGCGCGGCTGTGTTCGGAATTCAGAGCGAATTCGAGCCCTTGAGACCGCCGGCCCGAACCGGCTCGTCCAATCAACGTGCCCCGCGTCGACGTCTTCGCCTGTGAGTGTTTGCCAGTGCTGAAGCAAAACGCCTGACAGGCGATCTTCTCCTGTCATTTGCTACACCAGGAGAGGATCTTCTTTAGCGCTTTCTTGACTCTTTTCAGGATCGGGAGCTATGTCCCGGCCAAGCGCTCAGGCGCAGGGGCACAGTCGGGGAAGCATCATGTCGTTCAGGTCCTTTAGCGGCGTGCGAGGACTCGCATGCGCGGCCGCAGCACTCGTCTGTCTTGGCGGTCAGGCGCACGCCGCCGATACGCTGGTGGACAACTACGCCGGCGGCATGAACTTCTACCCGGGCGGCGGCGACGTGATCGGCGAGGCCTCAACCTTCAACATCTCGGATCTGATCGCCAGCCGGCCCAATCCCGACGAGCTGGTCATCCAGATCGACACCAACTTCGCAGGCGCGCCCGGAACCGCGGCGGCGCTGGGGACGGGCTACGGCGCGCTCTTCTTCACCCCCGGCGCTCACGCCTGGAATCCGACGGGGGTCGCCCCTTATCCGACCGACACCTACACGCCGGGCGAATGGTCCTACGCCTTCACCATCCCCGCCGTCCCGGGGTCGGCGTCGGGAACGGGCGCGCTCTACGCCACCGGGTCCGGCCAGGTCGTGCTTTCCAACACCTACGGCGACCCGACCAGCTACCCCAACCCCGGCAACAACGGCTACTACTTCCGTCAGGGCCAGGCGGTGCAGTTCACGCCCGACGCCTCGGCCTCGGCCCTGGCGCTGGGAACATGGTCGGTCGCACCGGGCAGCCTGACCTTCACCATCGACGACAACGGCCTTCTGGGCGACGACTTCGCCATCTCCTGGGCTGAGACCTGCGCCAACGACGTCATCCAGGGCCAGATCTCCGGCGCGCCCGAGCCCGCGACCTGGGCGCTCCTGCTTCTCGCCGTCGGGCTCGTCGGACAGGCGCTGCGCCGGCGGAGCCGGCTCGGGTTCGCCTGAAGGCTCAGGCGGCTCTCGGAGCCTGAAGACAGCGCTTACGGCGCAGGTTCAAGGCGCGGCCGCCTTAAGGATCATCCGGGGGCTTACGCCTCGTCCGGGTCCGCGCCCGCTTGCGGGGCTGCGCCTGATCGACGGCGGCGATCGTTCGCTCCTTGGGCTTGCGTCCGCGGGGC
This sequence comes from Caulobacteraceae bacterium, assembly GCA_030151985.1. Taxonomy (GTDB): domain Bacteria; phylum Pseudomonadota; class Alphaproteobacteria; order Caulobacterales; family Caulobacteraceae; genus JASLDZ01. Next base: position 1,870 of record JASLDZ010000077.1, read on the forward strand.
TTGCCCGCCGGTCGCGGCCTGACCGCCGCCTCCAGAATGTCGAAGGCGTCGGTCAGGGCTCGCGCCAGCTGGCGACCGGCCGGCGTCAGCGTCATCCGGTGGAGCGAACCCTGAACCAGAGACCGCCGGGTCAGAGCCTCCAGCATCCGCACATGACGACTGATGGTGGTGGGCCACGTCGCGCGCTCCTGGGCGGCGGGGATCATGGCGCCCAGTCGCCCGTAGGCCTCGAACGCCAGGAGAGGCTCTAGCGGTGGAAGCGGCGCGCGAGGGTCGGCGTGCAAGGGGCCGTGCTTGCCGTCGGCCGAGAACCGCCGATGGATGGGGTTCAGATGGCGCTCCGCGAACGCCAGGGCGATCTCGCCGGACGCGTCGGGCGCGGCATACCCCTCGAACACGCGCACGAGGACCAACGGGTCGCCTTCAACCCCCAAGCGTCTCAGCTCCACGGTGTAGCGCGGCTTGTCCCAGGCCTGGAACGGCGCCGGCGGCAGCTCCGCGGGGGCTTTGAGCACAGCCTGGACCGCGTCCTTCAACTGCACGTCGACGCGGTTCGTCTGACCCGCCAGGCGCTCGCCGTCCGCCCGAAAGAGCCGCCGGCTCGACCTCAAGGCGAGCGCCCGGCTGTTTTCGTGGCGGACCCGCAGGGCCGCGTCGATCAGGAAGACGGCCTGAGGGTCCGCCTCAAGGATCGCCGCCGCCGTGTCGCCCGCCGTCAACCTCTGCGTCCTCGCCTTCTCAGCTTCCGAAGGATCTCGGCGGCGGCACGGCAGCCGCGCTGGCGCCTTGTCTTAACGCCGGAACGCGATCATGGCCCAGGCGCGATTGGAAGGCAGATCGTCGTGGACCAACAGGTGAAGGCCGTCGCGCCCGATGTCGAGGCCATTGTGCGAGACTATCAGGAGGGGTCGACGGCGGACCAGATCGCGCTGCGGTGCGGCCGTTCGCGCGACAGCGTATACCGCCTGCTGAAGGCGCAGGGCGTCGAGCTTCGCGAGGGAGGCCGCCCCCGTCGGCAGGTGGACGCCGAGGAAGTGGCGAGGCTCTATCGCGACGGCTGGACCGTGACCGAGCTCTCCCAGATCTTCGGCTGCTATCGGGGGACCATCACCCATCGGCTCGCCCTGGCGGGCGT
>JASLDZ010000085.1 GCA_030151985.1 Caulobacteraceae bacterium
GCGCCCAACGACCACGACCGACTTGGGTCCCGGCTTTCGCCGGGATGAGCGGATAAACGGGACAGCGGAGCGCCACCGTGCTCGGACGCGTCAAGGGACGCCTTCGGCTCTTCGCCCTTGACCCGCCCTGCGCGCGGCGGCTGACCGGAGGGGTCGGGACGCAGGGCGTCCCTAAGAATTTCGACTTGCCTGCGGCGCGTCGAACACTGGGCTGGGCTTAAGAGAAAGGAAGAGGTGAGGAGGCGGCGAGACGAGGGCTGACGCTCCCTTCTCCTCCCCTGCGTAGCGGGGGAGGTGGCGCGCGCCGGCAGGCGCGTGACGGAGCGGGCCGCACGGGTGAAGATCGGACGCGACGACAGGCCCCCTCCGTCGGTCGGCCTTCGGCCTCCCGCCACCTCCCCCGCTGCGCAGGGGAGGAGGATAGGCGCGGACTTATCCCCCTCCACCACGGCGCGTGCACACTCCTGCCCATCCCGTCGCACGGGAGGGGCGTCTCGGCCGGCGACCCGAGGCGGCGGCGGGGTGTGGTCGAGCGGGATCAGGGGCGGGGGTCGTAAACCCGTCCGCCGGGGAGGCTGTCGCAAGCGCCTCCCCGCCCGCCCGGGGCTTCGCGCCGCCTCCCGGCGTCCGGTGCGCCGGACGTCACCGGGCAGTCAGGCGGAAGGGGTGAAAGGCTGAATGAAGCCTGCGCGCCCTTGGGCTCCGGGGATAACGGCCGCGCGGAGCGTCGTCGTCACGCCGAAACGTCTTCGGCGCCATACCCCACGGTCCCTCCGGGCGGACGCCCGGCGCTCCGCGGCCCCTCCCATCTCGCCGCGCTCCCCCGCGGGCGAGGCCCGGCGCGTGGGCGCTACCGCGCCGGCGGCGGCGGCGGGCTCGTGAAGTCGCCCGCGGCGCCCGGGAACACCACCGGGCTCGCGAAGCCGTCCTTCGAGAGCGCCTGGACGCCGAAGAACCAGTCGTCGATCACCACGTCCTTCAGCGCCAGCGACGTCGCCCCGGCGCCCGCGTCCCGCGCATGCTCCCACTGCGGGCTGAGCGTGTCGCGCCACCACACGCGGTAGGCGGACGCCCCCGGCGAGGGCGACCAGCTGACCGTGGTGTCGTCCTTGACGGCCCCCTCGATCTTCACGCCTTCGGGCGGGGCGGGAGCGGACGCGAGCGAGGCCATGGTCACCGCGTTCAGCGCCGTCACCTTGGCGAGGTAGGCGAAATCCACGCCCTCGATCCGGTCGCCGTAGCCGGGGCGCAGGTCCTGGTGCTGGCGGTCGTAGTTCTCCGCCGCCTCGGTGAAGCGCACCGCCGGGAAGCCGGCCTCGAGCATCGGCACCTGGTCGCCGCCGCGTCCATAGCGGTCGGTGCGGTAGACGAGCTTGGCCCCCACCGTCCGCGACCCGGCGCCCTGCGCCAGCGCGGCGATGTAGCGGGCCAGGTTGCGCGACGGGCTGTCGAGCTCGCCGCCGTTGTGGCGCCTCCGCGCCGCCTGCTCCGGCGTCTCCACCGCCTTGGTGCCCTCGGCGAAGACGCGGACGTAGCGGTCCTCGTGGCGCCCGTTCAGGCCGGTGGTGTTGCCGACGATGTCGTTGTTGAGGTCCGCCTCCACCCGCCAGCCCTGGGCGCGGGCGTAGTTCGCCAGCACCTTGCCGCCGTAGAGCCCCTGCTCCTCGCCCGACAGCACGGCGAACACCAGCGTCGCCGGGAACCTGTGCCGGGACAGCACCCGCGCCGCCTCGATCACCGCCGCCGTGCCCGAGCCGTCGTCGTCGGCGCCCGGCGCGTCGGAGACGGTGTCCATGACGTCGGTGACGCGGCTGTCGATGTGGCCGGCGATGACGATGACGCGGTCGGGGTCGGTGGTCCCGCGCTGCACGGCGATCACGTCCTGCACGACGACGCCGCCCTTGCGCGTGCGCTCGCCGGTGAAGGCGTCCTGCGGGGTGACGACCGTCAGGCAGCCGCCGCAGGCCTTCGAGATGGCCTCGAAGCGCGCCGCCGTCCACCGCCGCGCCGCGCCGATCCCCCGCGTGTCGGACGTCGCGTCCGAGAGCGTGTGGCGCGTGCCGAAGCCGACCAGGGCGGTGATCGTGGCCTTCAGCTCGGAGGCGCTGACGGCGGAGGCGACCTCGCCCAGGAGCGGCTTCCAGGGCGCCGTGGACGGCGAGGCCCCTCCCGCGGGGCCGGCGCTCGCGGGGCTCGCCAGGGCGGCGGCGAGGAGCGCGGGGACGAGGCGGCGGCGAAGCGGAGCGGACATCGGGCGATCCTCGCAAGCCTCGCCCCCCGCCCGCAAGCGCCGCGTTGACAGACTCCGCCGTCGCCGCGCTAATCCGCCCCCGCCGCCCCCGGGGCGGCGCGTGAGGGGACGGGTATGGACGACGGTTCGCGAGGGTTCGGCGGCGCCGACGCCCTGGTGCTCAAGGGGCTGAGCAAGAGCTTCACGCGGCCGGCCGTCGACCGGCTGGACCTGACGGTGCGCGCGGGCGAGCTCTACGCGCTGCTCGGCCCCAACGGCGCGGGCAAGACCACGACGCTGCGCATGGTCACCGGCCTCCTGAAGCCCGACTCCGGGGCGATCTCGGTGTTCGGGGTGGACGCCCTGGGCGACGCCATCGCCGCCAAGCGGCTGATCGCCTGGCTGCCCGACGAGCCCATGCTCTACGACAAGCTGACCCCGGTGGAGTACCTGGAGTTCGTGGCCGGCCTCTGGGGCGTGGCCGCCGCCGACGCCAAGCCGCGCGCGCAGGAGCTGCTGGAGAGCCTCGACCTGTGGAAGCACCGGGGCGAGCGGTGCGAGGGCTTCAGCCGCGGCATGAAGCAGAAGACCGTGCTCGCGGGCGCCCTGATCCACGACCCGAGGCTGCTCATCCTGGACGAGCCGCTGACCGGGCTCGACGCCGCGGCCGCCCGCCACGTCAAGGACCTGCTGCAGGCCCGCGTGCGCCGGGGCGCGACCGTGATCCTGACCACCCACATCCTGGAGGTGGCCGAGCGGATGGCCAACCGCATCGGCATCATCGCCGGCGGCAAGCTCCTGGCCGAGGGCACGCTGGACGAGCTGCGGGCGCGAGCCGGCGACGGCGACGGGCGCGCCACGCTGGAGGACCTGTTCCTGCAGCTCACCGGCGCCCCCGCCGCCACCGAGGCGGCCCCGGCGGCGGCCGTCCCGGCATGAGCGCGCTCGCCGCCCCCGGCTCGATCCCCTGGCTCCTGGCGCACGAGCTGCGCGTCGCCCTGCGCGGATTCCTGTCACCCAAGAACGGTCGCAAGGGCCGCCGCGTGGGGCTCGTGATCCTGGCGGTGGTGCTGGTGGGCCTGGCGGCGTTCGGCGGCACCGCCCTGGTGCGCAAGATCGCGCATGCGCCGGTGCACCCCTCGCCGGTGCTGTACCTGGCGGTGGACGCGGGGCTCGCCTGGCTGGGCACCCTGATGCTGGCGCAGACGCTGACGCTGGCGACGCAGATCTTCTACGAGCGCAACGACCTCGACCTCCTGCTCTCCTCGCCTATCCCG
>JASLDZ010000093.1 GCA_030151985.1 Caulobacteraceae bacterium
GGCGTCATCGCCATGGCGCCGTAGGTGATGACGTCGTTGACCTCGAGCGAGTAGGGCATCGACATCAGCCGCCCCGTCCTCGTCTTCACCGGCTGCGGCTGGTCGTCCTGGAACAGGTCGCAGCTGTACCAGAAGTCGTACTCTGCGATCAGGTCGAAGGTGCGCTCGGTGTGGGTCAGCGCCGGCGCGAGATAGCCGCGGATGCGCTGGCCGGTGGCCGCCTGCACCGAGGCGATCGAATCCTCGATCACCGCGCGCTCCTGCGCCTCGTCCATGCCGTAGCTGTAGCGGGTGTTGTAGATGCCGTGGCTGAAGAACTCCCAGTCGCGCGCCACGCAGGCCTCGATGATTTCCGGATGGTGGTCGATCAGCGCGGTGGAGAGCGAGATGGAGCCGCGCATGCCGTAGCGGTCCATCAGCTCCATCAGCCGCCAGTGCCCGACCCGGTTACCCCAGTTGCGCTGCGAGTACCCGACCACGTCGGGCGAGGGTTTCGGCCAGCCGGGACGCTGCGGGTTCTTCGGCGGGTCGTACTCGTAGACCTCGATGTTGGGCGCGATCCAGAAGGCGATCTTCTTGTCCCCCGGCCAGACGATCCTGGGCCGATCGCGGTAGGGCCAGTCGTCGTAGAGGTTCGGGTCGGCGTGCATGGCGCGTCCCTCCTTACAGGTAGGCCCAGGGGCGGCGGCGCGCGTCGGCGACGCGGAAGGCGGCGATCTCGTCGGCGCGCCGCAGGGTCAGGTCGATGGCGTCCAGGCCGCCTTCGAGCATGGCCTTGGCCTCCTCGCCGATCGGAAAGTCCCACATCCGCCCCTCCGGCGAGGTCACCCGCTGCGCCGGGAGGTCGACCGTCACGCGCAGGCGCTGCGGGTCGGGCGCGACGGCGGCGGTCAGCGCCTCGACCGCCTCCATCGGCAGCACGACCGGGACGATCCCGTTGCGCACGCAGTTGCCCTGGAAGATCGGGTTGAACGAGGGCGCGACCACGGCGCGGAAGCCGTACTCGGCCAGCGCCCAGGCGGCGTGCTCCCGGCTTGAACCGCAGCCGACGTTGGGGCCGGCCAGCAGGATGCGCGCGCCCGCATAGGCGGTGTCGTTGAGCACGAAGGCCGGGTCGGGCTCGCGACCGCCGACGGCGGTGTAGCGCCAGCCCGCGAACAGCCCGTCCGCCAGCCCCGTCTTCGACACGGTGGTCATCTCGCGCGACGGGATGATGGCGTCGGTGTCGATGTTGGGGCGCAGAAGCGGGGCGGCCACCGCCGTCAGCGCTGAGAACGGCTCGGCGCTCAAGGCCGGCGCTCCGCCGCGAGCGCGCGGGGGTCGGCGATGCGTCCCGCCACCGCCGAGGCCGCCACCGTCTCGGGCGAGGCGAGGTGGGAGCGCACGTTCGGCCCCTGCCGGCTCTCGAAGTTACGGTTGGTGGAGGTGATCACCCGCTCGCCCGGCGCGAAGCTCTCCCCGCCTGCGAAGAAGCACATGGAGCAGCCCGCCTCCCGCCACTCGAAGCCCGCGGCCTTGAAGACCGCGTCCAGCCCCTCGGCTTCGGCCTGCGCCTTCACCGCCGTAGAGCCGGGCACGCAGATGGCGCGCACGCCCGGCGCGACCTTGCGTCCCTCCAGCAGGGTCGCGGCGCGGCGCAGGTCGGTGATGCGGCTGTTGGTGCAGGAGCCGATGAAGGCCGCGTCGATCTTGAGGCCCTGCAGCGGCTGGCCGGCCTCCAGTCCCATGTAGTCCAGCGCCCGGTCATAGGCCTCGCGGGTGTCGCGACCGGCGACCTCGTCGTAGCGCGGCGCGGCGGCGGTGAGGGGCGCGGCGTGCTGCGGGCTCGTTCCCCAGGTGACGGTGGGCGCCACCTCCGACGCATCGATCGCGACCTCCCGGTCGAAGACGGCGCCGGGATCGCTGCGCAGCCCGCGCCACGCCTCCACGGCGGTCGCCCAAGCCGCGCCCTTCGGCGCGTAGGGGCGGCCCTCCAGCCAGGCGAAGGTCGTCTCGTCCGGCGCGATCACCGCCCCGAAGGCGGAGAGTTCGGTCGCCATGTTGCAGAGGGTCATGCGCCCCTCCATCGCCATCGCCTCGACCGCGGGCCCGGCGTACTCCACGACGCACCCCTGCGCTCCCGCCGCCCCAAGCCGCGCGGTGATGTGCAGCGCCAGGTCCTTGGGCGTCACGCCCTCGCCCAGCGCGCCCTCCACCGTGATCCGCATCGTGCGCGGCCGCGCCACGCGGAGCGTCGCGGTGGCGAGCGCGTGCTCCGCCTCGGTGGAGCCGATCCCCCACGCCAGCGCCCCGAACGCGCCCTGTGTGGCGGTGTGGCTGTCGGGGCAGACGATCGTCAGGCCGGGAAGCGCCAGGCCCTGCTCCGGCCCGGTCACGTGGACGATCCCCTGCCGGGGGTCGCCGATGTCGAACAGGGTGACGCCGGCCCTCCGGGCGGCGGCGCGGGTGGCGGTGATGAAGTCGCGGCCCGTGGGCATCAGGGTGTCGTCGCCGCGGCCGGGACGGGTGTCGACCACGTGGTCCATGGTGCAGAACACCTGGCCGGGCGCGGCCACCGCGCGCCCGGCGGCGTAAAGGCTCTCCAGCGCCACCGCGCCCGTGCGCTCGTGCAGGAACAGGCGGTCGACGAGGACGAGGGCGCCGTCCCCCGCGTCGGCGATCCGGTGCGCGTCCCAGATCTTGGCGAACAGGGTCGCGGGCGCGGCCGTCATGCCGCGGCGCGCTCCGCGAACAGGGCGTCCACCTCGGCGGGGGAGAGGCCCGCCGCCATCAGCGCCTCGCGCGTGTCCGCCCCCGCCTGGGGCGCGTCGCGCGTCACGCCGAAGCGGCGGCCGCCCATGCGCAGCGGCAGAGCGGGGAGCGCCGCGACGGCGCCCTCGCCCACCGACACGTCCACCAGTCCGCCGGATTGCCGGAGGTGCGGGTCGTCCGGCAGCTCTTCGGGCCGGACGATGGGGGCGAAGGGCAGGCCGGCCGCCTCCAACCGCTCCAGCAGCACGGCCCGGTCCATCCCTGCGAAGAGAGTGCGGAGTTCCGGCAGCAGGCGCTCGCGAGCGGTGACGCGGTCGTTGTTGCGCGCCAGTCCCTCGTCCGCCGCCCAGTCGTTGAGGTCGAAGGCGGCGCAGAAGCTCCGCCACTGGCCGTCGCTGACGACGCCCACGAACACCTGCTCGCCCCCCGCCGTGTCGAACACGTCGTAGATCGCCCAGGCGGAGACGCGGGCGGGCATGGGCGCGGCCGCCACGCCGGTCACCGCCTTCTGCGCAATGTGCTGGCCGACGAGGAAGGCGGTGGTCTCGAACAGGGCGCAGTCCACCGCCTGGCCCAGGCCCGTGCGCCGCCGCTGCTCCAGCGCGGCGAGGACGCCGATGACGCCGAACATGCCGCCCGTCACGTCCACTACCGAGGCGCCCGCCCGCAGCGGCCGCCCGGGCGGGCCGGTCATGTAGGCGAGGCCGCCCATCATCTGCGCCACCTCGTCCAGCGCGGCGCGATGCTCGTACGGCCCTTTCAGGAACCCCTTGGCCGAACAGTAGATCAGGCGCGGGTTGTCGGCGGCCAGCGCCTCGTAGCTGAGCCCCAGCCTCTCCAGCGCGCCGGGGCGGAAGTTCTCGACCACCACGTCCGCCCAGGCCGCCAGCCGCCGCGCGGCGTCCAGACCGGCGGGCGCCTTCAGGTCGAGCCGAACGCTCTTCTTGTTGCGGTTGTACATCGGGAAGTAGCCCGCGCCGGAGCCC
>JASLDZ010000130.1 GCA_030151985.1 Caulobacteraceae bacterium
GCGCCCGCCAAGCCGGCCCACGCCGCCGCGCCTCCTCCCGCCGCCCCCAAGCCCGCTCCGCACCACGAACGCCGCGCGACCCGGGCGGAGCTGCGGCAGGGCAAGGCCGGCAAGGGCGCGGCCTCGAACACGACGGCCGCCAACACGACCGGCGCGGACGCCGACGCGCGGACCGAGGCCCTGCGCTCGGCGCTCTCCGCAGCCGTGGCCAAGGGCGCGGTGCTGACCGCCCCCAAGGCGTCCGGGGACCAGGCTTCCGAGGTCACGCTGACGCTGCCCGCCAGCTTCTACGACACGGTCAAGACCGAGGCGGGCAAGCAGGCGATGGGCGACGCCGCGGCCTCCGCCAACGCCGACGCGACGCTCACCGGCGACGGCTACGCCATCATCCCGTCCGGCGCGCAGGCGCAGCCGCTCCGCGCGGGCCAGCCCACGACCTTCCGCTGGACGGTCACCGCGCCCGCCGGCGCCAAGGGGCCGCTCCGCGCCGACGTGTCGGTCGACCTCCTGGGCGGCGGCGCGCAGACGCTGGCGCTGGGCGCGGTGGACCAGGCGGGCGCGCCCGCCGGCGGCTTCCGCTGGTGGGGCGCGGCGCTGCTCCTGGCGGTGGTGGCGCTGGGCTTCTGGTGGCTGCTCCGCACCCGCAGCGCCGACGCCCGCATCGCCGCCTCCCGCAAGCGCGCCCGCCGCCCCGACGGCACGGTGAACGGCCAACGCCCCCTGGATCTCCGCCCCGGAGACGGCCCCCCGCGCTAGGGTTTGGAGGCTGGCGGCCGAGGAAGCGGCTCGCTGACCTTGTCGCTGGTGATCACCACGACCTGCGAGGCGCCGGCGCCGCCCTTGCGCCCCTGCAGATAGGTGATCTCGTTAGCGGACAGGCGCTCCGACGGATCCAGCTTCTGCGAGGCGCGGTAGTCGGCGATCGCATCGTCGTAGCGGCCGAGCTCACCCAGGGCGTAGCCGCGGGTGCGGTGCAGCCGCGCCGTCTCGGCGGCGGCCAGCGTCGGATTGGCGTCGAGCGCCGCCGAGATCACCGGGACGGCCTCCGCGCTCCGGTGCGTTTGGACCAGCGCGAAGGCGAGTTCCGAGGCGATGAGCGCACCCCCCGGCTGCAGGGCGTCGCCCCGCTGCAGGGCCGTGACCGCCTCCCCGTAGCGCCCCTGCTCGTCGAGGATCGAACCGAGCAGGAAGGCGATGTCGAGGTAGGGCAGCGCCTTGACCACGGTCTGGCGGGGTGAGCCAGGCTCGGGCGCCTTCGCGCCGGCTTCCAGCAGCGCCAGGAGGGCGTTGTTGGCGTAAGCCACAACCGTATCGCCGCAGACTGTGCGCTCGGGCACGGGGGCGGGGGGCGCGTGGTCCATCGCCTGGGCGAGGGTGGGCAGTAGGGCCTGACGGTCGGCGGGCGAGGCCGCGTAGGCGCGCTTGGCCAGGGCGGCGTCCGCTTCAGCCTGCGCTTGCTTCGCGGGGTCGCAGGGCCAAGGCTGCGCGGTCGCCGCCGCGAGGGCGAGCGCCAGAGCCGACAACACCGCCGCCGCCATCGCCGTCCTCCCGCGCTGACGACAGCCTCACCCGCCAGCGCCTCGCGATCAAGTCGAAGCCTCCGCCCCTCCGAAGCAGGCGGTCCATTCCGCGATCTGCGCGTCGTCGATCTTGCGGAAGAGGACGTCGGGGGTGGCGATCGCGCGGCCGGGGGGGAGGCGGGAGAGTTCCGCGGACGCGTTCCCCGTCGGCCAGCCGGCGTCGGCGGGCTCGCCGACCGCCCGCGCCACCACGGCGGCGGTGGTCGGGATCACGGGCGCCGAGAGTCGCGCGAACAGGGCCACGAGGTTCAGGCCCGTGCGCACGATCACCGCCGCGCGGGCGGGGTCGGTCTTGATCGCCGTCCACGGCGCGGCGTCGGCCAGGTACTCGTTGCCCAGCACCCAGATCGCGCGCAGCGCCTGCGCGGCCTTGCGGATCTCGAACGCCTCCATCTGGGCGGTGAGGTCGGCGAGGCGCTCGTCCAGCGCAGCGTAGAGCTTTGTCTCCAGCTCGCCCGGCTCGCCGCCTTCGGGCACGACGCCGCCCATCTTTGTCTCGGTGAACTTGCAGATGCGGTTGACGAAGTTGCCGAAGACGTCGGCCAGGTCCTTGTTCACCGCGGTGGCGAACTGCTCCCAGGTGAAGGCGGTGTCCGAGCCCTCGGGCGCGTTGGCGGTGAGGTACCAGCGCCAGGTGTCGGCGGGCAGGAGTTCCAGCGCCTGGTCCATGAAGACGCCGCGGTTCTGGCTGGTGGAGAACTTGCCGCCGTACCAGTTGAGCCAATTCAGGGACTTCAGCACGTCCACCGTCTTCCACGGCTCGCCCGAGCCCAGGATGGTGGCGGGGAAGTTGACGGCGTGGAAGGCGACGTTGTCCTTGCCCATCACCTGGATGTAGCGGACGTCGCCCGCGCCCTGGTCGAGCCGCCACCAGCGCGCCCAGCCCTCCTCGCCCAGGCCCAGCCGCTCGGCCCGCTCGACCGTGGCGCCGATGTACTCGATGGGCGCGTCGAACCAGACGTAGAAGACCTTGTCCTCGAACCCGGGGCGGGGGAAGCCGCCCTTGGTGACGGGGATGCCCCAGGCGAGGTCGCGAGTGATGCCGCGGTCGATCAGGCCCTCGTCCAGGTGCTTGTAGGCGATGGAGCGGGTGAGCGCCGGGAACTCCGCCTTCGAATCCACCCAGGCGCGAATGCGGTCCGCCAGCTTGGTCTGCAGCACGTAGAGGTGGCGGGTGTCGCGCACCTCGAGATCCCGCGCGCCGGAGACGGTGGAGCGCGGATCGATCAGGTCGGTGGGGTCGAGCAGCCGCCCGCAGTTGTCGCACTGGTCGCCCCGCGCCTTGGGATAGGCGCAGTGCGGGCAGGTCCCCTCCACGTAGCGGTCGGGCAGGAAGCGCCGGTCGGTGGGCGAGTAGACCATCCGGTCCGTCCGCTCCTCGATGAAGCCGTTCGCCTCCAGCGCTTCGGCGAAGTGCTGCGTCAGCCGGTGGTTCGGCGGGTTGGAGGAGCGGCCGAACACGTCGAACGACAGCGAGAAGGCGTCCGACAGCCGCTTCTGCACGGCGTGCTGCTCGTCGCAGTAGGTCCGCACGTCCTGGCCCGCGGCGGCGGCGGCGAGTTCGGCGGGGGTGCCGTGCTCGTCGGTGGCGCAGACGTAGAGCACCTCGCGGCCCATCGCGCGGTGGAAGCGCGCGTGCACGTCGGCGGGCAGCATCGAGCCCGCCAGGTTCCCCAGGTGCTTGACCCCGTTGATGTAGGGCAGGGCGGAGGTGATCAGGATGCGGGGCATGCGCTCGGGCGTCGCGAAGAGGGCGAGCGCTATAGACCCGAAGGGCGCTTCCCGCTCAACCCGCCCGCGCGCCCCGCCGGATTGCGAAGGTCAGGGCGTGGAGGCCGGGCCGTGAAGTTCAGGGCGCGGACGCGACCCCGCCGCCCGGGTCGTCCGGCGTTCCCGAGGGCTGCGGCGTGACCAGCACGCTGGCCGCGAGCAGCACCGCTAGGGCGACCAGCACCGCGCCGGTCAGCCACCTGGGCCTGCCCCGCGCCGCCCGCGCCTCGCGCGTCCGCGACGCCTCTTCCACGACCGCCATTCCGCCACCCCGCCGCACGCGACGGCCCCCCGCCGCTGCAACTTGATACATGGTGAACGAG
>JASLDZ010000159.1 GCA_030151985.1 Caulobacteraceae bacterium
CATCGCCAAGGCCAGCGACCTGATCGGCGACTTCGCGGTCAACTTCCTGATCGCGGTCGGCATCCTCCTGGCGACGCTGTGGCTGTCGAAGACGGCGGGCAAGCTCGTGCAGCGGGCGTTCAACCGCTTCCCGCGCCACCATGACGACACGCTGGCCGACTTCGCCTCCTCGATCACCCGCTACGCGATCGTGGTGATCGGGGGAGTGGCGATCCTGCACCGGCTGGGGGTGGAGACGACCTCCATCATCACCGTGCTGGGCGCCGCCTCGCTGGCCATCGGGCTGGCGCTGCAGGGGGCGCTGTCGAACGTGGCGGCCGGCGTGATGATCCTGATCTTCCGCCCCTTCCGCGTGGGCGACTTCGTGCTCCTGGCCGGCAAGCAGGGCACGGTGCGGCGGCTGGACCTCTTCAACACCGAGATGGCCGACGCCGACGGGCTGAAGGTCTTCGTGCCCAACGGCAAGGGCTTCGGCGACGTGATCGTCAACTACACCGACATCCCCCAGCGCCGGATCGAGCTGGACTTCGGCGTCGGCTACGAGGACGACCTGGACAAGGCCTGCGAGATCGCCAAGCGCGTCGCGGGCGAGCACCCGAAGATCTCCGCCGAGCCCGCGCCCTGGGCGAAGACGACCGAACTGGGCGCCTCCACCGTCACGGTGAAGCTCAGGTGCTGGACCACGGTCCAGGGCTACTGGGACACGCGCTACGAGGTGCTGCAGGCGGTGAAGACGGCGTTCGACAAGGAGGGCGTCAGCCTGCCCTATCCGATCCAGGTGACCGTCCCCGCACCCGAACCCGCCGCCGGCTCCCCGACCACCGGCGCGGCCGCCAAACCCGAAGAGGCGCACGCCCCCGGGTACCAGGACGGCGGGCCGGATCGCTGAAGGCGGGGGAGGAGCGCCAGCTTCCAGTTGGCGGGGCTGCCGCCCGCCGATAGCGATCGAGACGGGGGGCCGCCGTAGCTCCCTCTCCTCTCCTTCCTCTCCTTCCTCTCCTTCCTCTTCTTGCTTGCCCATAGCCCTGTGTTCGACGCGCCGCAGGCTCGTCGAACTTGATCTGGAGGGACGCCCCGCGTCCCGACCCTTTCAGGACGCCGTCGCGCGCAGGGCGGGTCAAGGCCGTAGAGCGGAGGCGCAGCCGGAGCGTGCCTTGACGCTGCCGAGCACGGCGGCAGGTCCACCACGCTGGGGCAGAGGCGAGTCTCAGGCGCTCCGACCGGATAGCTGAGCGCCACCGTGCTCGGGCGCGTCAAGGGACGCTGCGCTCAAGCCCTTGACCCGCCCTGCGCGCGGCGGCTGACCGGAGGGGTCGGGACGCAGGGCGTCCCTAAGAATTTCGACTTGCCTGCGGCGCGTCGAACACTGGGCTGGGGCTCAAGAAAAGAGGAAGGTGGGGCGGCGGCTCGAGGGGGCAAGCTACGGCGCGTTGCCGCCCCACGCCCGCCTCGTCCTCAGGTGTTCATCGACTGGTAGAAATCCGCGTTCGTCTTGGACGAGCGCATCTTGTCCAGGAGGAACTCGATCGCGTCCTGCGGGCCCATCGGGTTCAGGATGCGGCGCAGGACGTAGGTCTTCTGCAGGTTGGACTTGTCGGTGATCAGCTCTTCCTTCCGCGTGCCGCTCTTCAGAACGTCGATCGCCGGGAAGATGCGCTTGTCGGCCACCTTGCGGTCGAGCACGATCTCGCTGTTGCCGGTGCCCTTGAACTCTTCGAAGATCACCTCGTCCATGCGGCTGCCCGTGTCGATCAGGGCGGTGGCGATGATGGTGAGCGAGCCGCCCTCCTCCACGTTCCGCGCAGCGCCGAAGAAGCGCTTGGGGCGCTGCAGGGCGTTGGCGTCCACGCCCCCGGTCAGCACCTTGCCCGAGCTCGGGACGGTCGTGTTGTAGGCGCGGCCGAGGCGCGTCACGGAGTCGAGCAGGATCACCACGTCGCGCTTGGCCTCGACCAGGCGCTTGGCCTTCTCGATCACCATCTCGGCCACGGCCACGTGGCGGGTGGCCGGCTCGTCGAAGGTGGAGCTGATGACCTCGCCCTTCACCGTGCGCTGCATGTCGGTGACCTCCTCGGGACGCTCGTCGATCAGGAGCACGATGAGGTAGGTCTCGGGGTGGTTGGTCTCGATCGACTTGGCGATGTTCTGCAGCATCACCGTCTTGCCCACCCGAGGCGGCGCCACGATCAGGCAGCGCTGGCCCTTACCAAGCGGGGAGACGATATCGATCACCCGGCCGGAGCGGTCCTTCACCGTCGGATCGGGCAGCTCCATGTTCAGCCGCTCGTTGGGATAGAGCGGCGTCAGGTTGTCGAACGCCACCTTGGTCTTGATCGCGTCGGGGTGGTCGAAGTTGACCTGGGTCACGCTCATCAGCGCGAAGTAGCGTTCGCCTTCGCGGGGCGCCCGCACCCCGCCCTCGACGCTGTCGCCGGTGCGCAGGCCGAAGCGGCGGATCTGGCTGGGCGACACGTAGATGTCGTCCGGGCCGGGCAGGTAGTTGGCCTCAGGGCTGCGCAGATAGCCGAAGCCGTCCGACAGGACCTCCAGCGTGCCGGAGCCGGAGATCTCGACCTCCTCCTCCGCCAGCGTCTTGAGGATGGCGAACATGATCTCTTGCTTGCGCATGGAGCTGGCGTTCTCGACCTCCAGGCTCTCGGCGAAGGCCACGAGGTCGGCGGGAGACTTGTCCTTCAGCTCCTGCAGCGACATGCGGGTGAAGCCGAGGCCGGGGGCGGTCACGTCCACGGCGGCCGCGGACGCGTCCACGGCGGGGCCGGGCGGCAGGGTGGCCTCGCTGGCCTCGGGCGTGGTGTCGGGAAGGTCGGAGGTGTCGGTGTCGGACATGGGAAGGGTCTCACGGCCGCGCGCAGGAAAGCCTGCGGGCGGCGGGTCGTCTGAAGAGGCGCGGGACGCCTCGGATGTGATCGGCGGGACCGCGGGTCCGGCGGCCTCAGCGGCGGCCGGGACGGTCTGAAAGGGCGGGGGACGGCGTGCTGCGACGCGCCGACGGATCAGCGTCAACACAGGCGGCCGGGAAGGTCAAGGATTTCGGCGAGGAGCCGAGGGCGCTCAGCGCGTGCCGAACTCCAGCGTCACCGCCAGCACCATGACGACGGCGGCCACGAAGGGCAGCTCGTTGGTCGCCCGCCAGAACACGGCGGACCGTGTGTTGGTCCCGGCGACGAACCGCTTGCGCGCGCCCGCCAGAAAGCCGTGCCACCCCAGCAGGAACACGACGCCGGTGAGCTTCACCATCATCCACGGCTGGCCCAGGAACTTCACCAGGCCCGCGAAGCGGTATGTGGAGTCCCACCAGATCAGCGCAAGGCCCAGCAGCAGCGACACGATCATCGCGGGGTTCATGATGATGCGCAGCAGCTTGCGCTCCATCTCCTGGAAGGTGGCGTCCATCTCGGTCCCAGGGGCGAAGCGGGTGTGGTAGGCGTAGAGCCGCGGCAGGTAGAGCATGCCCGCCATCCAGGCGATCACCGCCAGGATGTGGAGTCCCCTGAGCAGGTCGTAGGTGTAGGGCGGCATCAGGCGGACTCCAGCGCGCGGATCGGGGCCTGGGCGGGGCAGCGGCCGTGCTGCGCGGGGCAGACGCGGCCGCCGCCGTCCGTCTCCACGCCCCCTGGCCGCTCCAGCGCGCGGCGCACCAGGGCGGCCAGGTCGTCGATGAAGGGTTCGGCCACGCTGACGGCGGGCGCCCGCAGGTAGGCGGGAAGCTTCAGCGCCTGGGCCAACTCGGCGTACTCGTGGTCGAGCTCGACCAGGGTCTCCACGTGCTCGGAGACGAAGGCGATGGGCACCACCACGACGCCCTTGCCCTCGCGTGCGGCGAGTTCCAGCGCCTCGGGGGTCGAAGGACCCAGCCACTTCAGCGGCCCCACCCGGCTCTGGTAGCAGACCTGCCAGTCCCAGCCGTCGCCCAGCCGGCGGCCCACCGCCTCGCAGGTTTGCTCCACCTGCCATTGGTAGGGGTCGCCGGCGTCTACCACCTTCTGCGGCAGCCCGTGCGCGGAGAACAGCACGCGCAGCGGGCCCTCGGCGCCCGCGGCCAGGGCGCGGATGCTGTCCGCCTGGGTGGAGAGGAAGCCGTCCAGCACCGGCCAACAGCAGACGGTCCGCACCCGCGCCGGCCCCCGGTAGGCCGCCGCCCACGCCTTCAGCGAGGAGGCCGAGGTGGTGGTCGAGAACTGCGGGTAGAGCGGCAGCAGCACGACCTCGTCGGGCGCGTAGTCCGCCACCGCGCGCGCCGCGTCCTCGGTGAAGGGCTTCCAGTATCGCATGGCCAGGAACGCCCGCACCTCCAGGTCCGGCTCGGCGGCGAAGCGCGCCTCCAGCGCCCGCGCCTGCGCCTCGGTCTCCGGCGCCAGGGGCGAGGCGCCGCCCATCATGGCGTAGTTGGCCTGCGCGCTCTTCTCCCGCGTGGTCGAGATCAGGCGCGCCACCATCTGCCGGAAGGGCCACGGCAGGTCGATGATCGCCGGGTCGCGGAACAGGTTGTAGAGGAAGGGTCTCACCGCCTCGAGGCTGTCCGGGCCGCCCAGGTTGAACAGCACGACCGCCACCCGGCGGCGCGAAGGGCTCACGGGCGCGCCTCGGGTCCAGCCCGGTGTTCCACGTGGGACAGGACCGCACCGCAGCCGCAGGTCCTACCGCCGGAAGGCGGGGCATACTGGCTCGGCGCGGGCGGTAACCTCATGCCCCGCTTAGAGCCTGTCGCCCCGCTTCGCTCAAGCCGCCGACGCTCGAACCTGTTCTCCCCTTCTCTTCTCTGCAGGAGGATTCTTGAGAATGAAGGATAGTAGGGCCGGGGATGACCGGGACAGACCGGCGGCGAAGCGGGGTTGCCGGCCGCATGAAGGCCGTTCGTCAACACTTTGTTAAGGTTTCGGTCGGGATCGAGGCGGATGTGGAGCGTTAAGGCTTTGTTAACCCCGGCAAGGGTCCCCGGCTCGGTGTCTCCGGTATGTTCCGGGGGCGGCAGCGGTCGGCTGCGGCGTCGGCGCGCAGCGGCGCACGACCTGGCGATCCACCTGGGGAGGAGGACGGGCGCAGAGCGTCGCTTGTCCTCCAAAGTTGCCGGATGCGGGCCGCCGCAGGGGATGAGCCGCCGCTTCATCCCCAGCTGGAGACCGGAGGGCGGAGGGCTTGTCCCAGGTTCCGCGCCCGGCCAAGACGTCACAGGGCCGTCGTGTCGCGCCCGCCGGAGCCCCATGACCCCGTCCAGCCCCGCGCCCGCCGCCCGCCGGAGC
>JASLDZ010000163.1 GCA_030151985.1 Caulobacteraceae bacterium
CTCGTTCGGGCCGAAGCGGACGGGGCGGAAATCGACCACGCGGCCCTCGTCCACGCGGGCGGGGACCCCGGCCTCGTAGGGGGCGTAGCGGTCGGGGCCGTCGTAGGTCTCGCAGGCGGAGAGGCCGAGCGCTCCGACCAGGGCCAGGCTGGCGGCGACGGCGAGGGGGCGGCGGGGGGCGGCGGTCATGGCGACGATCCTGCGCACGGGCGGAAACCAGCCCGACGTTCTGCTCCCCGCGGCTGAACGCCCGCTGAACGGAGCGGTTCAGCCCTTGTGGTCGAAGCGCGCCACGAAGAAGCCGTCGCAGCCGTCCGCCGGCTCCGCCGCCCCGGGCGAGAACCGCCAGCCCCCGGACGCCGCGGCCGCGCCAGGCCAGTCCGGGGCCCGATCCGACAGGTGGAAGGCGGGATGGCGCGCGAGGAAGGGGGCGACCTGCGCCTCCCCCTCCTCGGGTTCCAGAGAGCAGGTGCAGTAGACCAGCCGGCCGCCCGGCCGGACCCGCCGCGCCGCGGCGTCCAGCAGCGCCGACTGCACGCCCGCGAGCTTGCCGACGTCGCCGGGACGCGTCGCCCACAGCACGTCCGGATGGCGGCGGAAGGTGCCGGTGGCCGAGCAGGGGGCGTCCAGCAGCACGGCGTCGAACGCGCGACCGTCGTCCCACGCCGCGGCGTCGGCGACGACGACCTCCGCCTGCAGCCCCGTCCGCGCCAGGTTCTCCACCACGCGCCGCAACCGCTGAGCGGAGCGGTCCAGCGCGGTCACGCGGGCGCCGGCCGCGGCGAGCTGCAGCGTCTTGCCTCCCGGCGCGGCGCAGAGGTCGAGCGCGCTCTCCCCCGGCCGGACGTCGAGCAGGCGGGCGGGCCAGGCGGCGGCGGCGTCCTGCACCCACCAGCGGCCCTCGGCATAGCCCGGCCAGCCGGAGAGGTCGCCGCGCCGCGCTATGCGCAGCGAGCCGCCCGGCAGCCGCTCGGTCTCCAGCTCCGCCGCCAGCGTGTCGGCGTCGGCGGGGTCGCGGAGGCTGAGGTCGGTCGGCGGCTCCTGCAGGAGCCGCGCGGCCATGCGCGCGGTCGCCTCCTCGCCCCAGGTCGCGGACCAGCGGGCGGCGAGCCAGTCGGGCAGGGGGGCCGTGGGCGGCAGCGTCGCCAGCAGGGCCGGGCCGCCGTCCCGGTCCAGGCCGCGCAGCACCGCGTTGACCAGCCCCTTGAACGGCCGGGTCGCGGCGGAGCGGCCCGCCAGCTCCACGGTGGTCGAGACGGCCGCGAAGGCGGGGGCCCGCAGCGCCAGGAGCTGCGCCGCGCCCAGCCGCAGGAGGTCGGTCACCTCCGGCGGGGGCGGCTTGGCGAGGCGGGCGGCGAGCAGCCGGTCGATGAGGCCCAGGTGGCGCAGGGCCGCGCCGGCGATCGCGCGGGCGAGGCCCCGGTCGCGCGCGTCGAGCCCGTCCGCGTCCTCGCCCCAGCCGTCGTCCAGCCCGCCCCGCCGGGCGAGCGCCGCCTGCATCAGGGCCAGGGCGGCGGCCCGCGCCTCCACCCCCTCGACCGCCTTGGCGGGGGCGGGACGGGCGGTGCGGCGGCGGCCGGCGGCGGCGGGAGGACGGTCGGCCATGGCCCCTGATAGGCCGCCCCACCGCCTCCTCCAAACGGCGCGGGGCGAATCGCCGGGGCGGCTTTACTTGCCTCCACGAAGGAGGCAATGGTCGCGGCGAACGACAGGCCCGCCCTCCCGGCGAGCGGGCGCGTGGAGGAAGCTGAATGGGCGCGAAGCTCGGCGGCGGCGGCGGAGGCCGCTACGAACAGGTCACCAGCAGCGACATCAACGTGACGCCCCTCGTGGACGTCATGCTGGTGCTGCTCATCATTTTCATGGTGGCCGCGCCGATCGCGACCGTTTCGATCAAGCTCGACCTGCCGCCCGCCTCCGCGACGCCGCCGGCGTCGAAGCCGAAGCTGCCGACGGTGATCTCGCTGCAGAAGTCGGGCGCCATGTACATCGGCCCGCAGCAGACGCGGATCGAGAACCTGGTCGGCGACGTGACGCGCGCCCTGGCCTCGCCGAACCCCACCAACGAGACGGTCTACATCCGCGCCGACAAGGAGGTCCACTACGAGGCCTTCATGAACGTGCTGAACACGCTGCAGGACGGCGGCTTCTACAAGGTGTCGCTGATCACCGAGAGCCGCGTCTAGCGGCTCGGCCTAAAGGCTGACGAGCAAGGCCCGCGCGGGAACACCGCCGCGGGCCTTTTCGTGTGCGCAGGTCAGGCGGCGCAGCCTTCGAAGCCGCGCTTCAGCTCCGCCTCGTCCAGGTTGCGGCCGATGAAGACCATGCGGCTCCAGCGGCGCTCGCCGTCGCGCCAGGCGCGCTGCAGCTCGCCGTCCAGGATCATGTGGACGGCCTGGAACACCAGCCGCTTGTCCTCGCCCTTCACGTCCAGGATGCCCTTGGCGCGAAGGATGTCGGGCCCCTGCGCCTGAAGCACGCCGTTCAGCCAGGCGGTGACCCTGCGCCCGTCCACCGGCCGGTCGAGGGTGAGCGCCACGCCGCGGATGTCCTGGTCCTCGTGCGCGTGGCCCCGGGCGCCGTGGGCGTGGGCGTGGGCGTGCCCATCGTGGTCGTGTCCGCAGTGCTCGTCGTGCACATGGCCCTCCTCGCCGTGCGCGGGGTTCACCTCCAGTTCGCCGATCCGCTCCAGGTCGAAGCCGCCCCGCTCCAGGATGGCGTCGAGCGGCACGCCCGACTTCACCGCCCGGTGGATGGGGGCCAGCGGGTTGATCGCGCGGACCGCCGCCTCCGCCTCCGCCAGCTCCTCCGGCGTCACGAGGTCGGTCTTGTTTAGCACGATCTGGTCGGCGAACCCGATCTGCTCGCGCGCCTCCTTGGAGTCGGCGATGCGCAGCCGCACGTGCTTGGCGTCGACGACGGTCGTGACGCTGTCGAGCCGGGTCTTGGCCTTGACGTCCTCGTCGACGAAGAAGGTCTGGGCCACGGGGCCGGGGTCGGCGAGCCCGGTGGTCTCCACCACGATGGCGTCGAAGCGGCCCTTGCGGCGCATGAGGCCCGAGACGATGCGGATCAGGTCGCCGCGCACGGTGCAGCAGACGCAGCCGTTGTTCATCTCGAACACTTCCTCGTCGGCGTCCACCACGAGGTCGTTGTCGATCCCGATCTCCCCGAACTCGTTGACGATCACGGCGTAGCGCTTGCCGTGGTCCTCGGTGAGGATGCGGTTCAGGAGCGTCGTCTTGCCCGCGCCGAGGTAGCCGGTGAGCACGGTGACGGGGATCGGGGCGTCGGTCATGGCGCGCATGTGGCGCGGGGAGGGGGCCGAGGGAAGCCGTTCGCGCCGGCCATGTCCAAATTCTTGACGCGGGCCGCCGTTGCGGGCTAAGAGCGCGCCTCCCGCCCGCCGGCCGTAGCCTGCGGGCGCTTTCCATTCGCCTACGACCTGGTCGCGAGAAAGCCGGGCGTTCCCAAGACCAAGAAGGCTCGTCCCCATGTATGCCGTGATCCAGACCGGCGGTAAGCAGTACCGCGTCCAAGCCGGCGACGTGCTCGTCGTCGAGAAGCTCGCCGGGGAGCCGGGGGCCGAGGTCGCCTTCGACAAGGTGCTGATGCTGGGCGGCGAAGGCGGCG
>JASLDZ010000315.1 GCA_030151985.1 Caulobacteraceae bacterium
CGGGGCGGCGCTCACGAGGGCGTCCGCCCCGGCCGCGGCCTCGCCCATCCCGGGGCAGCCGAACGGTTCGGCCGCCGTCACCCCGCTGAGCCTGGAGGCGCTGCTCGAGGGCCAGGGGCTCCTCGCCCCCGACGTCCTGGCGCGCGCGCGCCTCGTCCAGGCCGAGACCGGCGAACGGTTGGGCGCCATCGTGACTCGGCTGGGGCTCCTGTCGGAGCAGGCGCTGGCGCAGGCGATCGCGACCGCCACGGGCGCCCCCCTGGCGAGCGCCGCCCACTATCCGGCCGAAGCGGCGCCCGAGACGCTGGAGCTGTCACCCCGCTTCCTGCGCGACGCCCAGGCCGTGGTGCTCCGGGTCGAGCCGGAGCGCGCCTTCGTCGCCTTCGCCGACCCCTTCGACGCCTTCGCCCGCCGCGCCCTCGCCGTGGCCCTGCAGCGGCGCATCCAGCCCGTGGTGGGCCGCGCCGGCGAGATCGAACAGGCGCTCGAGCGCCTCTACGGCGCCGCTCGCCAGGAGACGGATCTCGAGGCCAACGCCGACGAGCTGGACCTCGAACGCCTGCGCGACCTGGCCAGCGACGCGCCCGCGATCCGCGCCGTCAACCGCCTGATCGCGACCGCAGTCGAGCAGCGCGCGTCGGACATCCACTTCGAACCCACCGAAACCGCGCTGCGCGTGCGGCTGCGCATCGACGGGGTGCTGCGCGAGCTCGAGCCCCTGCCGCTGGCGCTCCGCGCATCGGTGGTGTCCCGCATCAAGGTCATGGCCGGCCTCAACATCGCCGAGCGTCGCCTGCCGCAGGACGGCCGCCTGCGCATGAGCGTGCGCGGCCACGACGTCGACCTGCGCGTCGGCTCCTCGCCCAGCCTGCACGGCGAAACCGTCGTGCTTCGCCTCCTCGACCAGTCCCAGCTCGTCCTCGACTACACCGAGCTGGGGTTCGACGCCGATCTCGCCCGCCGGTTCTCGCAGGTGCTGTCAAAGCCGAACGGGATCATCTTCGTCACCGGACCCACCGGGTCCGGCAAGACCACCACCCTCTACACGGCCCTGAAGGAGCTCAACGGCGACGAGCGCAAGCTCCTCACCATCGAGGATCCCATCGAGTACCGCCTTCCGGGCGTCGTCCAGACGCAGGCGGCGCCGGCGATCGGCCTGACCTTCGCCGCGGCGCTCCGAGGCTTCCTGCGCCAGGACCCCAACATCATCATGGTGGGCGAGGTGCGCGACCTGGAGACCGCGCAGGTGGCGATCCAGGCCGCGCTGGTCGGCAACCTGATCCTCTCCACCCTCCACACCAACTCGGCCGCGGCCTCGCTGACGCGCCTTCTCGACATCGGGGTCGAACCCTTCCGCATCACCACGACCCTGAACGCGGTCCTGGGCCAACGGCTGGTGCGCCGGTTGTGCCCGCACTGCCGCGAGCCCCACGACTCCCGCAGCGCCGCCGCCGCCCTGGCCGCCCTGGGCCTGGCCGCCCAGCCCGGCTACCGCGCGGTCGGGTGCGCGGCCTGCAACGGACACGGCTACCGGGGCCGCATCGCCATTCTCGAACTCCTGGTGGTCGACCGCGCCATCGGCCAACTCGTCCTGGCCCGCGCCGAAGCCCGCGAGATCGAGGAGGCCGCCGTCGCGGCCGGCATGCGCACCATGCTGCGCGACGGGTTGGCCAAGGTGGCGGCCGGCCTCACCACGATCGAGGAGGTCCTGCGCGTGACGCGGGAGGCCTGACGCGATGCAAGCCTTCCGCTACCGCGCCGCCGCCGCCGACGGCGCGCTGAAGCAGGGCGTGGTCCAGGGCGCCACCGCCCGCGAGGCGCTGGAGACGCTCCGTCGCAGCGGTCTTCGGCCCATCGAGACGACGCCCGTCAAGGCGCCGGCGCCGCGCCGGGTGCGGCCGCTCCCCGGACGCGCCCTGGCCAAGCTCTTCTCCGAGCTCGGCGTCATGACCCGGGCCGGCATTCCGCTCGACCGGGCGCTGGCGGTCGCCGCCGACGGGGCCGAGGCCGCGCGGGTGCGCCAGGAACTCGCCGCGGTGCATGCCCGTGTCCGCGAAGGGGCGCCCTTGAGCCAGGCGCTCTCCGAACGACAGGGCGCCTTTCCGCCGCTTGCGACCGCCATGTGCGCGGCCGGCGAGGCCGACGGCCAGCCCGATCAGGCCATGAAGAAGCTGGGCGAGGCCCTGGCCCGGGCCCAGGCGCTGCACGAGACCCTGGTCTCGGCGGCGGTCTATCCGGCGATGCTGTTCCTCATCGCCGTCGGCGTGATCTCCCTCATGCTGTTCTGGGTGGTGCCCCAGTTCGAGAGCCTGTTCAGCGAAGGCGCCGCGCAGCTCCCGGCCATGACCCGCGCGGTGCTCGCGGTGAGCCGGTTCGCCCGCTCGAGCGGCCAGTGGGTCGCGCTGGGCCTCCTGGTCGCGGGCCTCGCCGCCTGGCGCGCTCTGCGCGACCCCGCTCTGCGCCGGCTCTGGGACCGACGCGCGCTCCAGCTCCCGCTGGCGGGCGCGCTCCTCGCCAAGTCCGAACTCGCCCGCTTCTTCAGGGTTCTGGGCAGCCTCGCCGACGGCGGCGTGGCGCTTCCCGACGCGCTCGCCATCGCCCGGCGCTCGCTTCTGAACACCCACCTCGCCGACGCCGTCGGCCGGGTCGCCAAGGGGCTGCGCGAAGGCCAGGAGCTGACCGGGCCGCTCGCGGCCACCGGCGTCCTGCCGCCCCTGGCCGTCTCCTACCTGCGCACCGGAGAGGAAAGCGCCCAGCTGCCGCTGATGCTGAACGGCCTCGCCGACGTCCTGGACGACGACGTGCGCACCGGCGTGGAGCGCGCCATCTCCATCCTGACCCCGCTCATCACCGTCACCCTGGGCGCCCTCGTGGCGACCGTGATCGCCTCCATCATGAGCGCGATCCTGGGATTCAACGACTTGGCCCTGACCCGATGATCCTCCCGTCGCTTCCCCGCCCTTCCAAGTCCGTCGCTCAGTCGCCCGTGCGTGAGGCGCATCGGGACGAGAGCGGCGACGCCGGCTTCACCCTGCTGGAACTCTTGGTCGTCATCGCCATCCTGGCGCTTCTGGCCGCCATCGTGGCGCCTCAGGTGCTGCGCTACCTCGGCTCCTCGCGCTCGCAGGCCGCCAAGGTGCAGATCGAGAACATCAGCACCGCGCTGGACAACTTCCGCCTGGACGTCGGCCACTACCCGACCGCCGACGAGGGCCTGGCCGCGCTGGTGAAGGCGCCCGCGGCAGAGCCCAGCTGGAACGGCCCCTACCTGCGCAAGGACGGCGCGCTCACCGACCCCTGGGGACGCAAGTACCTCTACCAGTCGCCCGGCCGCCACAACGGCGACTTCGACGTCTGGAGCTTCGGCTCCGACGGGGTGGAAGGCGGCGCGAACGAAGCCCGAGATGTCGGCAACTGGTGACCCCTCCCTCCGGGCTGACCGCGGCGCCACCCTCCTCGAGATGCTCGTGGTGGTCGCGATCCTGGCCATGACCACCGCCATCGTCTTCCCGATGGGCGCAGGGGTCTACGAACGGCTCGCCGCGCGCGTCGCGCGAAGCGCCGTGGCCGCCGACCTGCGCCGCGTACGCAGCGAAGCCCAACGCACCGACGCCCCCTTGGCCCTCCAGGTGTTCGACGACGGGCGCCGCTACAGGGCCGGCGAGCGCGACGTGCTCCTGCCCGCCACGCTTCGACTGAGCGCCAGCCCGTCGCGGATCACCTTCTTCCCCACCGGCGTCCCCGAAGGCGCGGAGCTGCGGATCACCCCCGCCCACGGCCCCGCCCTGGCGCTCGTCGTGGAGCCCGGAAGCGGGCTCGTGCGTGAAGCCCCATGACCGGCGCACGCCCTTCGAGGCCCCGGCCCTTGGGCCGTCCTTCCGACGCGGGCTCGGTCTTGGTGGACGCCCTCGTCGGCCTGGGCATCCTGGCCATCACCCTGACGCTGGCGGCGCAAGCGGTGCAGGACGGCCTGCGGCGGAGCCGCCGACAGGAGGACGCGCGCATGGCGCAGCTCGTCGCCCGCTCGCAGCTCGCAAGCGTCGGTGCCGACATCCCCCTGGCGCCCGGCCGCCGATCGGGGGCCGACGGCCCGCTGCTCTGGGCGGTCACCGTCACCCCGGACGCCGGTTCGGGCGGCCTGCTCTCGGTCGCGGTGGAGGTGGACGACGCCCGCGGCGCGCGCCTGGCCACGCTGCGCTCGCTCAGGACCGCAGGCTCGTGACCCCCGCCCGCACGCCCCATCGCGCCTCTGACGACGCCGGCTTCACCCTGGTCGAGATGCTGGTCAGCCTGGGCGTGCTGGCGGTCGTGGCCGTGCTGGTCGCCCAGGCGTTCGGCGGCGGCGGCCGCGCGCTCTCCACGCTCGAGACCCGCACCGCCCAGGGCGAAGAGGTCGCCTGGGCGCAGGGCGAGCTGCGTCAGCTCGTCGAGGCGCTCGTGCCGCACGCGGTGTTCCTCGGCGGCGAGCCCTCCGTCGCCTTCACCGGGTCCGACCAGTCCGCCGAATGGATGGCGCTCGTGCGCCCGCCCGGCCACACGGCCCGGGTCGAATGGGTCCGGGTGGACCGCTCGCCGCAGGGAGACCTGCAGGTGGCGGTGTCCGGCCCCGACGGCCCGCCGCTCTACGGTCCGCCCCGCCCGCTCCTGCGCGGTGTCCAAGCCTTGCGGTTCTCCTACTTCGGGACCGCCACCCGGACGGCGGCGCCCGCCTGGCGCGCGAGCTGGAGCGACGCGGCCGCGCCGCCGCAGGCCGTTCGTCTGGAGCTGCAGATGGCGGACGGCCGACGCTGGTGGCCCGCCTTCGTCGCCCGTCCCGCCGCGATGATCGACGACGCCTGCACGGTCGATCCGCAGACCGGCGCCTGCCGGGGGCGCTCATGACTCAGGTGCTCGACCGCGACGTCGCCGAACTCGGGCCCGCGGCGGCGAGGTTCTGGGCGTGGTGGACCCGCGAGCTGCGCGCGCTCGCCGCGCCCCTGGTCCGGGAGCGTTCGCCCCGACGCGACCGCTGGCCGCTCATCGACGTCACGCCGGACGGCCGGCTCGAGGTCGGCACGCCGGACCGGGCGGTCCGCAAGGTGGCCTTGCGCCTGCCCGCCGAGCGGGTGCTGCGGCGCGCCCTGGCCATGCCCGCGCTCGGCGTGCGCGACCTCGAGCGGCTCGTGCGTCTCGACGCCGACCGGCTCACCCCCTTCGCCGAGGGAACCGCCTACCACCACCTGGTCGTGGGAGCGACCGCGGGCGAGGACGGCGCGCGGGACGTGCGGCTCCTCAGCGTCTCGCGAGGCTTCGTCGACCAGGCCCTGGCGGACGCACAGGCGCAGGGCCGGGATGTCCGGGCGCTCTGGGCCCCGGACGAGCACGGCCGGATCGACCTTCTGCCCCTGGTCCGGGCGGGACGGCCGGACCCTGCCCGGCGCCTGCGCCGGACCCTGTGGGCCGCCGCCTTGGCGCTTGTGGCGCTGAACCTCGGCGTCTGGGTCTGGCGCGACGGGGAGGCCACCCGCGCGCTCGAAGCCCGCGCCGAGGCCGCCGACGCGAGGGCCCGCCGGGTGGCGCAGGCGAGCCTCGAGGCGCGCGCCCTCTCCGGCCTTCTGGACAGCGCCGCGTCCGGCGCCGACCGGGCCGATCCCTTGTTCGCCCTGGACGCCGTCGGGCGCGCCCTTCCCGCCGGGGCGACGCTGCAGAGGCTGGAGTGGCGCGACGGGCAGGTGCGCCTCGCGGGCGTCAAGCCGGCCGAGCTCGACGTGGCCGCGGCGCTGCGGTCCGATCCGGCCTTCGGCGAGGTGCGCGACGCCTCCGGAGCGGCGGCCTCGTCCGACCGCTTCGAGCTCGCCGCGCGCCTGTCTCAGCTGCGCAGGCCCGCGTCGTGACCGCCGCCCTATCCGAACGCGAGCAGAGGCTGCTGGCGGCCGCCCTCCTCGTGGCGGCGATCGCGCTCGCCTGGTTCGCCGCCGCGGCGCCGCTCAAGGCCGGGTACGACGCCCGGCGCGATCGCCGCGACGCGGCCGAGGCGCGCCTGCGCCACGACCAGCGGCTGGTCGCCGGCGGGCAGGCGGCGCTCGGCCCCCTCGTCCTCGCCCGCGCGGCGGCGGGACCGCTCACCCTGGACGCCAAGGACGCGGCCCTGGCCGGGCGACTGGCCCAGCTGCGGGTCGCGCGAGCGGCGGCCCAGAGCGGGGTCAAGGTGGCCGCGCTGAAGACCGGCGCCGCGGACCGCCCGCTCCTCACGGTCGAGGCGGACCTGCGGGGCGACCACGCCAGCCTCCTGGCCCTCCTTCAGCGCCTCGAGGCCGACGCGCCGAGAGCGCGCGTCGATCACTGGGTCGAGACCCGCAGCGAAGGGTTCCAGGGGTCGGAGGGCGCTCCCGCCGCCCTGGACGCCCACCTGTCGCTCACCTACGCCTACCGGCCGGACTGAGCATGCGCGCCCCGGTCATCCTCATCCTGGCGGCCCTGCTCGCTCTGGTCCTGCAGCTGAGCCTCAAGCCGGGGTCCGACGCCGCGCCCCGGCCTGCGATCCCGCGCGGTCGCCCAAGGGCGCCCACGGCTCTGCCGGCCGCCCCCCCGCTTCGCGCGCCCTTCGTCGCCGCGAGCCGGCGCTCGCCGTTCGACGTCGATCGCGGCGCGGCTTCGGGGTCGACGGCGGCGAGCGGCGCGCCCTCCGA
>JASLDZ010000346.1 GCA_030151985.1 Caulobacteraceae bacterium
CTTCAAGCGCGCGGGCTGCGCCGGCGTCATCACCTATTTCGCGCCGCGGGCGGCGAAGATGCTGGGGGCCTGAGCCATGACCATCGAACTGACCGCGCTGGCCTGGACGGTGGTTCTGGCGATCGTGCAGCTGTTCCTGCCGGCCGGCTTCCGCAACCGGGAGGTCGGGCTCGCCAAGAACATGGGTCCGCGCGACGATCCCGGGCCGCCCCCCGGCAAGATCACCGGCCGGCTGCAGCGCGCGCAGGCCAACCTCTACGAGACGCTGCCGCTGTTCGCCATCGTGGTGCTGATCGCGCACGTGGCCAACAAGCACTCCTACCTCACCGCCAACGCCGCCTTCGTCTACCTGGTGGCGCGCATCCTCTACGTGCCCGCCTACGCCTTCGCCTGGACGGGGGTGCGCTCGCTGCTGTTCGGGGCGGGACTGGCGGCGATCGTGATCGACCTCTTCGTGGTGCTGAAGCCCTGACGGCGCCCGCGTGACCCCCGGCGCGCGGCTCGCGGCCGCCGCGGAGGTGCTGGACGCGATCGCCCGTGAGCGCGCCTCGGCCGAGGACGTGCTCCGCGCCTGGGGCCGCGCCCACCGCTTCGCCGGATCGAAGGACCGTCGCGAGATCGCCGCGCGGGTCTTCGACGTGCTCCGCGCCCGTGAGCGGCTGGGGTGGCGCATGGGCTCCGCCGACGGGAGGTCGCTGGTGCTGGCCTCGCTCGCCGAGGAAGGTCTCGACGCCGCGGCGATCGACGCGCTGTTCACCGGCGAGGGTCACGCCCCCCCTCCCCTCGCCGACGCCGAGCGCGCCGCCCTCGCCCGCGATCCCGGCGCGCCGCCGCCGCATGTCCGCGCGGGCGTGCCCGCCTTCGTCGCCGACCTCCTGGCGGACCGCTTCGGCGCGGGATGGGAGGACGAGGCGCGCGCCTTGACCCAGGATCGCGCGCCGCTCGACCTGCGGCTGAACCCGCTGCGCGGTGGGCGCGAGGCGGCGCTGCGCCTGCTCAAGCACGACGGCCTGGAGCTGGAGGCGACGCCGTGGTCGGCCCTCGGCCTACGCCTGTCCCCGGCCCTCTCCCCCGACCTGCCCAAGACCCGCGCCTTCCTCGACGGCTGGGTCGAGGTGCAGGACGAGGCCAGCCAAATCGCCGCCGCCCTCTCCGGCGCAGCGCCCGGGATGACGGTGGTCGACTACTGCGCGGGCGGCGGGGGCAAGACGCTGGCGCTGGCGGCGGCGATGGGGCGCGAGGGCGCGCTCCACGCGCTCGACGTGAACGCCAAGCGGCTCGACGCGCTCCAGCCCCGGCTCGCTCGCGCCGGCGCGAAGGCCGAGGTCCGCCGCATCGGCGCGCGGGGGGAAGGCGCCGACGATCTCGCCGGCCGGGCGGACCTCGTGTTCGTCGACGCGCCCTGCACCGGCTCCGGCACCTGGCGACGACACCCGGAGGCGGCGGGCCGGCTCACGCCCGAGACCATCGCCCGCCTCGCCGCCCTCCAGCGCGACATCCTCTCCCGCGCCTCCGGGCTGGTGAAGCCCGGCGGCCGCCTGCTCTACGCCACCTGCTCGGTCTTCGGGGCGGAGAACGATGAGACCGCCTCGGCCTTCGCCGACGCCCATCCCGCCTTCCGCCCGCTGCCGGTCGCGCGCGCCGCCGCCGAGAGCCCCGGCCTCACCCCCGCCGGCCGCGCCCGCCTTGCGGAGCTCGCCGGCGGCGCCCATACGCTCCAGCTCACCCCCAGACGCACCGGGACCGACGGCTTCTTCGTCGCCCTGTTCGAGAAGAGCGCATGACCGCACCCACTCACCAGCGCGTGCTGATCGTCGACTACGGCAGCCAGGTCACCCAGCTGATCGCCCGCCGGGTGCGGGAGGACGGCGTCTACTGCGAGGTCCACCCCTGCCAGAAGGTGGACGACGCCTTCGTGGCCGCCTTCGCCCCCGCCGCCGTGATCCTGTCCGGCGGCCCCGAGAGCGTCACCCACGAGGCCGCGCCCCGCGCGCCCATGGCGGTGTTCGAGGCCGACGTCCCCGTGCTGGGCGTCTGCTACGGCGAGCAGCTGATGTGCGCGCAGCTGGGCGGGGCGGTGGCGGGCGGCTCGGCGGAGTACGGCCGCGCCGACATCGAGATCACCCGCGAGAGCCCGCTTTTCGACGGCCTGGGCGCCCCCGGCGACCGCGAGCCCGTGTGGATGAGCCACGGGGACGCCGTCACCGCCATCCCGCCCGGCTTCGAGGTGATCGCGACCTCCAACGGCGCCCCCTACGCCGCCATCGCCGACGAGGGCCGGCGCTTCTACGGCGTGCAGTTCCACCCGGAGGTGGTCCACACCCCGCGCGGCGCCCTGATCTTCCGCAACTTCGTGCGCCGCATCGCGGGCCTGAAGGGCGACTGGACCATGGCCGCCTTCCGCGAGGAGTCGATCCGCCGCATCCGCGAGCAGGTGGGCTCAGGGCGCGTGATCTGCGGCCTGTCAGGTGGGGTGGACAGCTCGGTCGCGGCGGTGCTGATCCATGAGGCGATCGGCGACCAGCTCACCTGCGTCTTCGTCGACCACGGCCTGCTCCGCCAGGACGAGGCCAGGCAGGTCGTCGAGCTCTTCCGCGACCACTACAACATCCCGCTCGTCCACGTGCAGGCGCAGGACGAGTTTCTGGGCGCGCTGAAGGGGATCAGCGACCCCGAGGCCAAGCGCAAGACCATCGGCAAGCTGTTCATCGACGTCTTCGACAGGGAGGCGGCGAAGGTGGAAGGCGCGCAGTTCCTGGCTCAGGGCACCCTCTACCCCGATGTGATCGAGAGCGTCAGCTACCACGGCGGCCCCAGCCACGTGATCAAGAGCCACCACAACGTGGGCGGCCTACCCGAGACGATGAAGCTGAAGCTGGTCGAGCCCCTGCGCGAGCTCTTCAAGGACGAGGTGCGGGCGCTCGGCCGCGAGCTTGGCCTGGACGCCAAGTTAGTCGGCCGCCACCCCTTACCCCGTCCGGGCCTGGCCATCCGCATACCCGGCGAGGTGACGCCCGAGAAGGTCGCCACCCAGCAGAAGGCCGACGCCATCTTCCGCGAGGAGATCGAGAAGGCCGGCCTCTACGACGCCATCTGGCAGGCCTTCGCCGTGCTCCTCCCGGTGCGCACCGTCGGCGTGATGGGCGACGCCCGCACCTACGACGAGGTCTGCGCCCTGCGCGCCGTGACGTCGGTCGACGGCATGACGGCCGAGATGTTCCGCTTCCCGTGGGAGGTGCTCGACGCCTGCGCCACCCGGATCGTCAACGAGGTGAAGGGGATCAACCGCGTGGTCTACGACGTGACGTCCAAGCCGCCGGGCACGATCGAGTGGGAGTGAAGGGGTCGGGTGTCGGCGCAAAACTGATGGTGGTTTACGACCTCGTCTAAGACTTTGGGGTCACCGCGCGCAAGACGCTAAGTCGATCTCCATCCGGCCAAACCGATTGCGCTGCGCCAAGTTCAGGATCGTGCTCCTGTCCAGGTGACAAGCTTTGCCAGTCGCCGTTGTGTAGTCGATGCTTCTTATCTCCTCCGGTCCCTGAAAGAGCAGCCCACCCCCGTCCCGCTCCAGAGTTCCGGCCAGCTCACTCTGTTGCCCTACGGGAAGGAGCCTCCATGTGACTGACCCGTCTGTTCGGTTCACAACTTCGGATCGGTAAGGCTTACAGCCAGTGAGAGTAACGGCAGGCAACAGGGCAGCAATCGTGCCTATCACCACCATTGGTGGACGGAGCTTGAGCATCGGTCGGATCGTAGCCTCCCTGAGGCGCGAAACCACCCACGGCGGACAGCCGGCACGTCCGCTTCTGCGCCTTCCTCTTTCCAGCCCATAGCCCTGTGTTCGACGCGCCGCAGGCTCGTCGAACTTGATCTGGAGGGACGCCCCGCGTCCCGACGCCATCCGGTCGGCCGTCGCGCGGAGGGCGGGTCAAGGCCGGAGAGCGCAGGCGAAGCCGGAGCGTGCCTTGACGCGGCCGAGCACGGCGGCAGGGCCACCACGCTCGGGCATAGGCGAGGATCAGGCGCTCCGATCAGACAGCTGAGCGCCACCGCCCGCAGTGCGCGTCAAGGGACGCCTTCGGCTCTTCGCCCTTGACCCGCCCTGCGCGCGGCGGCCGACTGAGGGTGTCGGGACGCAGGGCGTCCCTAAGAATTTCGACTTGCCTGCGGCGCGTCGAACACTGGGCTATGGGCAAGAGAAGAAGGGCACCAAGGGGGTGAGCGAAGCGCTTCACACCTCTCCCCTTGCGGGAGAGGGAGGGGCCCGGCGCGGAGCGACGGGAGGGTGAGGGGTCGCGCCACGATGGCGGCGCGACGCGCCGTTCAGCCCTCCCCGCGCGCCACCAGCTTCCCCTCGCTGAGCGCGAACACGCGATCCATGTAGCCGGCGAGCTGGAGGTTGTGGGTGGCGATCAGCACCGCCGTGCGCTCCAGGCGGGCGAGGTCGAACAGGCTCTGGAAGACGGAGCC
>JASLDZ010000354.1 GCA_030151985.1 Caulobacteraceae bacterium
CCGCTCCGCGGCGACAGGCGAAGCCTGTCGTCCTTGACACGCTCCGCACCGAGCGCACCCTGGCCTTCAAGAGGTTAAGGGCGGAAACGTCCGCGACGTCAGGAGCTTGGTCCTTCGGAGCCGGGTCACGGTCGACTCGCCAGCACCCCGCCCTTCATCACCAGCACCGGATGCGCGGTCGCGGCGATGTCGCGGGTGGGGTCGCCGTCCACCGCCACGAGGTCGGCGAGGTAGCCGGGCTTCACGCGGCCAAGGTCGTCCGCCCGCCCCACCACCGCGGCGTCCGTCGCGGTGGCGGCGGTGAGCGCCTGCACGGGCGTCATCCCGTCGGCCACCATCAGCGCCAGTTCGCGCCAGTTCTCCCCGTGGGGGAAGACGCCGACGTCCGAGCCGCAGCCGATCGTCACGCCCGCCTTCATCGCGCGGCGGAAGGCGGCCGCGCTCTCCGCCATCGCGGAGGTAGGGGGCTCGCCCGGCCTCCAGTGCTGGAAGTAGCGGCTGGTCGCCTCCACCGCCGTCAGCGTCGGCATGTAGACGACGCCCTTGGCCTTCATCAGCGCGAAGGTGGCGTCGGAGCCGCCGTAGCCGTGCTCGATCGTCTGCACGCCCGCGAGCGCCGAGCGGCGCATGCCCTCGTCGGTGGCGCTGTGGACGGCGACGGGGCGGCCGGTGTCGTGGGCGGCGGCGACCATGGCGTCGAGCTCGGCCTGGCTGAAGGTCGGCCGCGTCTCGCCGTGCGGCCCGGTGCGGTAGTCGGCGTAGAGCTTGATCCAGTCGGCCCCATGCGCCGCCTGCTCGCGCACCGCGGCCACGCCCTCCTCAGGCCCCGACGCCTCCTGCGCCCCCTGTGGCAGGTCGCCCGCGCCGGGATAGCTGCGCCGGGCGGGACCGTAGGCGCCCCGCGCCACGATCGCGCGGGTGGCGACGTAGAGGCGCGGGCCCTCGATCACCCCGTCCTCGATCGCGCGCTTGATCCCGACGTCGGCGTCGCCCGCGCCCTCGGTGCCGAGGTCGCGCAGGGTGGTGAAGCCGGCCATCAGCGTGTCGCGGGCGCTCTTGGTCGCGCGGGCGACGCGGTAGGCGACGCTCTCCCTCATCACCTGGTCGTCCCAGGAGGTCTCGTCGTAGGGGTGGAGCAGCAGGTGGCTGTGGAGATCCATCAGGCCGGAAATCAGCGTGGCGCCCGGCAGCTCGATCACCTGGGCGCCCGCGGTGGGCGCCTGTGCGGAGGGCCCGACGAAGGCGATCCGCTCGCCTTCCACCCGCACCGCCCAGCCCTCGTGCACGGGCTCTCCGGCGGTCCAGACGCGGGCGGGGCGCAGGACGTAGGCGGTGGTCGGCGGAGGCGGCGGCGCGGCCCGTGCGTGCCCCGCCAGAAGCAGGCCGACCGCCGCGAGCGCCGCCTTCACAGTTCGACGGGCTCGTTGGAGAAGGCGTTGGCCGGGCCTTCGCCGCGCGCCGGGTAGTGCAGGGCCAGGGCGGCGCCGCAGACCTGCACGGCGCGCACGAAGCCCTCGCCCGCCGCGCCCCGCGCCATGCCGTCCTTCACCGCAACGACCGCCTCGTCCCACACCGGCTCGCCGACCGCGCGGTGGATGGCGTCGTCAGCCACGACCTCCACCCGGCGGTCGCGGAAGCTGGCGAAGACCACCACGCCCGTGCGGTCGGCCGCGCGCGCCATGCCGGTGGCGAGGTACTGGATCGTCGCCGCCTTCTTCACCCGGTGCGCCTTGATGCTCGAGGGCGTCAGGAACCGCCGCACCGGAGGCACGGAGGCGACGATGAACACCAGCAGGAACACCGCCGCCTGCACCAGCGCGTAGCCGGCGACGGTGGCGAGGGGGCTCGCGTGGGCGCTTCCCGCCGCCTGCCACCCTCCCGAGGGCAAGGTCGGGTCGAGGCCCGCGAACACCGCGGCGAAGGGCGCGAACAGGGCCGCGGCGCTGGCCCACAGCAGCGGAACCTCGCGGTACTCCGACACCTCCTGCGTCAGGATGCAGACGATCTCGCCGGTGGTGGTCGCCTCGGCGGCGGCCACGGCGTCGGTGATCGCCTGGCGTTCCTCGGGGCTCAGGTGGACCGCGCGAGCCATCACCAGCTCCCCGAAGAGCCGCCGCCCCCGAAGGAGCCGCCGCCGCCGCTGAACCCGCCTCCGCCTCCGCCGCCCCAGCCGCCTCCGCCGCCGCCCCAGTCGTCGTCGCGGCCGCCGCGGGAGTTGGAGAGCGCGCCCAGCACCACCCAGGGGAGCCAGCTCATGCCGCCGCCGCCGCGCCCGCCGCGCCGCCCGAAGATCGAGCTGAACACGAAGAACAGGACGAAGAGGATGACGGCGGCGGGCACGCCGTGGCTCCGCTCGCGCGGGGTGGGCTTGGCCTTCTGCGCCGTCGCCTGGGCGACGTTGGCTTGCGCCTGGTCGTCGGGCAGCGCGAGCTGGTCGGCGATGGCGTCCGCGCCCGCCTGCACCCCGCCGGGCATGTCGCCGGCCTTGAAGCGCGGCAGCACCTTGGTCTGCAGGATCACGCTGGTGAGCGCGTCGGTGAGCACGGGTTCGAGCCCGTAGCCGACCTCGATCCCCACCTTTCGCTCGTTGGGCGCGACGAGCAGGATGACCCCGTCGTTCTTGCCCGCCCGCCCGATCTTCCAGGCGCGGCCGAGCTGATAGCCGTAGTCCTGCACGTCGTCGTCCTGCAGCGACTTGACGGTCGCGACCACGAGCTGACGGCCCGTGGCCTGCTCCAGCTGCTCCGACCGCTGGGTGATCTCCTGCACGACCGCGGGGGTGAGGATGTGCGCGTCGTCGACCACGCGGCCGGTGAGGGCCGGGAAGGTGAGGGCGGCGGAGGCGGGGGAGGCGGCGGCGAAGAGAAGCGCGAAGGCGGCGAGGAGGATCGGGGCGAGCGCCCAGCCTTCTTTCTTCCTTCTTCTAGCCCCCAGCCCTGTGTTCGACCCCTCCGGAGGGGTCGAACTTCTTACGGGACGCCCCGCGTCCCGACGCCATCCGGTCGGCCGCCGCGCTGAGGAGCGGTCAAGGCCGGCGAAGCCGCCTGCGGAGCAGGTCGCCTTGACGGCTCCGAGCCCGGCGGCAGCGCGCTGCAGCGCGGAGGTCCGCGGCGTGACGCGCGAGACGTGGGCGGTGGAACGCGGAGCGACGACCGTGGTGGACCTGCCGCCGTGCTCGGGCGCGTCAAGGGACGCTTCGCTTCGCTGCGCTCTACGCCCTTGACCCGCCCTGCGCGCGACGGCGCTCCTGATGGCGTCGGGACGCAGGGCGTCCCTAAGAAATTCGACGAGCCTGCGGCGCGTCGAACACTGGACTATGGGCAAGAAAGAGAAGAAAAGCCTGCTCAGGTAGCTTCTTACGCCTTCCCTGCGCACCCAGCTCACCGTCACCGGCGTCCCCACGACGCCCTCCGCCACCTAGCGCGCCGGTCCCGTGGAGGTGGTGTTCGACGTCGTCGTGGTGGTCGTCGTCGCGCCCGGCATGGCCGCGGCCGGAGAGGCGCCGCTCGGCGGGGCGCCGGCGCCGCCGGCGGGCGGGATGTTGAACGTCACCTTCGGCGCGCTCTGCGCGTCGGCGCTGGCGGCGAAGGGCTGGGCCTCCTTCTGCGAGCCGTACAGCGTCTTGGCCCAGATCACGGTCGGGAAGGTGCGCAGCGTCGTGTTGTAGTCCTGGACCGCGTCGTTGTAGTCCTTGCGGGCCACGTTGATGCGGTTCTCCGTGCCCTCGATCTGCGACTGCAGCGCCAGGAAGTTCTGGTTGGTCTGCAGCTGCGGGTAGTTCTCCGTCACCGACAGCAGCCGGCCCAGCGCCTGGCTGAGCTGGCCCTGCGCCTGCTGGTACTGCTGCAGCTTGGCCGGGTCGCTGATGTAGGACGGGTCGACCGTCATCTGCGTCGCCTTGGAGCGGGCGTTCTGCACGTCCACCAGCGTGCCGCGCTCCTGCGCGCCCGCCGCCTGCACGGTGGCCACGAGGTTGGGGATCAGGTCGGAGCGGCGCTGGTAGGCGTTCTGCACGTCGCCCCAGCGCGCCTTGACCGCCTCGTCCTTGGTGGGGATCGCGTTGACGCCGCAGCCGGCCAGCGCGAGCGCCGAGGCCCCCGCCGAGGCGGTCAGGATCAGGCGGCGCATGTTGGAACCCGAAGGCGTCACGGCGGTCCTCTCTGAATGACCGGGCGTTGCGCCCGGCGATCGCCTATAGAGCTTAGCGACGGGGGGGCCGCGTTCAAGGCGGAGCCGTTCCGCATGTCGCCGTTGTAATCCGGAGCGCGTCCTGCCGCCGCCCACCGACCTCGCCGAGACCCCC
>JASLDZ010000365.1 GCA_030151985.1 Caulobacteraceae bacterium
GCTGGAGGGCGACCTCCACGGGCTGGTGATGGCCTACATCACCCAGCGCAAGCGCCAGGCCGCGCGGAGGTATGCGCCCGAGCGGCGGGTCGAGGCCTATCCGCTTGAGGACGCCCGCGATCACCTGCGCGACTTGATCCCGGAGCTCCGCGCCTGGACGCCGCTGGAGGCCGTCGCGCCGGAGCCCGCGGGAGGCGAGGGGCCGACGCGCGCGTCGTACGTCGCCTCCACGCTCTCGGCCGGGCTGGAGATGGTGAAGGACGGCGCGCTGGAGGCGCGGCAACTCGCGCCGTTCGACCCGCTGATGCTGCGGGCGAAGGCGGCGTGATCCTCGAAGCGTCCTAAAGTGAAGCTCTTCTCGATCCTGCGGCCCTTGCTGCTGGGCGTCGTCATCCTACTTCTTCTGTGGGTATTTCTCGGATACGCTTGCTTCCACCAGCCTGACATTCACTAGCTATCTAATAAATCCGCTCATCCCGGCGAAAGCCGGGACTTACGCTCGGTTAAAACTTGATCTGCACGATCGTCACACTCTCAGCCCGTGCATGGGTCCCGGCTTTCGCCGGGATGAGCGGGGTTTGAGGGTGGCCGGCCCCTCCCAAACCGAGCGTCAAGTCGAGGCGCTGCTGTTCGCCGCCGCCGAGCCGCTGTCGGTCGCCGACCTCGCGCGCCGCCTGCCGGAGGGCGCGGACGTGGAGGCCTCGCTCGCCGCCCTGTCCGCCCGCTACGCCGACCGCGGCGTCACGCTGTCCCAAGTCGCCGGCCGCTGGCGGTTCGCCACCGCCCCCGACCTCGCCGCCCTGATGGTGGAGGAGCGGGAGGAGCCGCGCCGGCTCTCCCGCGCCGCCAACGAGACGCTGGCGATCATCGCCTACCACCAGCCGATCACCCGCGCCGAGATCGAGGCGATCCGCGGCGTGGCGCTGTCCAAGGGCACGCTCGACACCCTGCTGGAGGTCGGCTGGGTGCGGATGCGCGGACGCCGCCGCACCCCCGGCCGCCCCGTCACCTACGGCACCGCCGACGCCTTCCTGGAGCACTTCGGCTTGGCCGCCCTCGCCGACCTGCCGGGCGCGGCCGACATGAAGGCCGCGGGGCTCCTGGGCCTCGACATGCCCCCCGGCTTCACCGTCCCCGACCCCAGCGCAAACCCGGGGCGGGACGAGGACCCGCTGGGGGAGGGGGAAGAGGCGCCGGAGTTCGTGCAGGACTTCCTGGAGGAGGAGTGAGGCTATCTTGATCCTCCCCATTGCAGATGGGGAGGTGGCCCGGAGGGCCGGAGGGGCCGCTTCGCGCCAGCGAAGCGGAACGCGACACGCTCCCCGCGTGACGGCTGCGTCTTCCGCGCTATCGCGCGGCCCCCTCCCGGCTCCGCCGTACTCCCCCATGCGCGGCATGGGGGAGATCAGTCGCTGGCGGCATGAGAAGCCTTACGTTCGACCTTGCATCCGTCGAAACGTCCGCACCAAACCTGCACCGCGACATCGCCGATCTGATGCCAAGCGTAGGTGGACCGATAGTTTGCGGGCAGACCATGTTTGGTTGGCTGGAAGATGATGTCGGAGTCCGCAACGCATTCCGTGTCGATTTTCTTCTCAGGATCAGGGACTTGCAGACAGCGAGGCGGCAGGTTTGGTCGAGCGCCGTTGCTGTAGCTCCGCCCAGGATCGGCGCTTGCTTCAGGCGGATGCGATAGCGTGGTCATCACGCTCGGCACGAGAACGCCCCCGAGCCCCAGGCAGACGAGCACGATCATAGCAACGCGGAGGCGGCTCAAATCTTGGAGTCCTTCAGCGGCAGCTTCCTGCCCGAGACTGAAGGCATCTGCTTAAGGCTAGGTTCGATGTCTCAGTCCTTCGGGGCGGATGGTCGTTGGCGCTCGCATGCCCCAACCTTGCACCCCCCGCCCCATCGGCTAGAACCCGCGCTCGCAGGCGAAGGCGCGGCATGGACAGCATAGCGATCCGGGGAGGGGCGCCCCTCCACGGGGAGATCCCGATCTCGGGGGCCAAGAACTCGGCCATCAAGCTGATGGCGGCGAGCCTACTGACCGACGCGCCTCTGCGGCTCACCAACATGCCGCGCCTGGCCGACACCCGCTTCCTCGGCAAGCTCCTCACGCGCCTGGGCGCAGAGGTGACCGAGCGCGACGGCCCCGCCTCCGAATCTGGCGGCCCCGAGACCGTGCTGCACGCGGCCGAGATCGTCTCGGCCTTCGCGCCCTACGACCTCGTGCGGCAGATGCGGGCCTCGTTCAACGTGCTGGGGCCGCTCTTGGCGCGCACCGGCCACGCCAAGGTGAGCCTGCCCGGCGGCTGCACCATCGGCGCCCGCCCCGTCGACCTGCACCTGGACGCGCTGAAGGCGCTGGGCGCCTCCATCGATCTCGCGGAGGGCTACGTCTACGCCCAAGCGCCGCGGGGGCTGAAGGGCGGACGCATCCGCTTCCCGTTCGTGTCGGTCGGGGCGACGGAGCACACGTTGCTGGCGGCGGCGGTCTCCTACGGCG
The DNA here is from genome assembly GCA_030151985.1 of Caulobacteraceae bacterium. Lineage (GTDB taxonomy): Bacteria > Pseudomonadota > Alphaproteobacteria > Caulobacterales > Caulobacteraceae > JASLDZ01. Next base: position 2,510 of record JASLDZ010000365.1, read on the forward strand.
AGACGGTGGTCGAGAACGCCGCCTGCGAGCCCGAGATCGCCGACCTCGCCGACTGCCTGAACGCCATGGGCGCGAAGATCGAGGGCGCGGGCACGCCGACCATCCGCATCACCGGGGTCTCCAGCCTCTCGGGCGCGACGCACAGGGTGATCAGCGACCGGATCGAGGCCGGCACCTACGCCGTGGCCGCCGCCATGGCGGGGGGCGAGGTGACGCTCACCAACACCGACCCGAAGCTGTTCCAGGCCCTGCTGGACAAGATCGCCGAGGCCGGCGCCTCGATCGCGCCCACCGCCGACGGGGTGACGATCAAGCGCCGCGGCGGTCAGCGCCTCGATGCGGTGGACGTCGAGACCGCCCCCTATCCCGCCTTCGCCACCGACGTGCAGGCGCAGTTCATGGCGCTGATGACCACGGCCAAGGGCGTCAGCACCATCCGCGAGACGATCTTCGAGAACCGCTTCATGCACGCCCCCGAGCTGGCGCGGCTGGGGGCCGACATCAGCGTCCACGGCGGCGAGGCGCGGGTGCGGGGGGTCGAGGCGTTGCGCGGCGCCGAGGTGATGGCCACCGACCTGCGCGCTTCCGTCAGCCTGGTGATCGCGGGCCTCGTCGCTGAAGGCCGCACCGTGGTCGGCCGCGTCTACCACCTGGACCGCGGGTTCGAGCGGCTGGAGGAGAAGCTCGGCCGCTGCGGCGCCGACGTGGTGCGGCTGAAGGGTGACGGCGAAGCGGCCGTCCCGCGGGAGGAGGCG
>JASLDZ010000366.1 GCA_030151985.1 Caulobacteraceae bacterium
AAACCTAGACCCGGGCGACATTTTGCTGTCACGCAGACTCGCATAAGGTCGCCCCGCGTAGGAGATGTCCTCTCCGGCGCAAGCCAGAGGAGAGCGGTCTTCACGACGACGCTGTTCCACGCGACGCCCGCTGCGCCCTCCGCACGCCCGTGCGGGAGGCGATGATGCAGGTGCTGAACCACGCCCCCTCCGGCTGGCCCGCTCTGGTGCTGAACGCCGACTTCCGGCCGCTCAGCTACTATCCGCTGTCGCTGTGGCCCTGGCAGGAGACGATCAAGGCGGTGTTCTTGGACCGGGTGGACGTGGTCTCCACCTACGACCAGGTGGTGCGCTCGCCCTCGTTCGAGATGGCCATGCCGAGCGTGGTGGCGCTGAAGAGCTACGTCGCGCAGGACCGCACCCCCGCCTTCACTCGCTTCAACGTCTTCCTGCGCGACGCCTTCAGCTGCCAGTACTGCGGCTCGGGCGAGGACCTGACGTTCGACCACGTCCTGCCCCGCTCCCGCGGCGGCCGCACCAGCTGGGAGAACATCGTCACCGCCTGCGCGCCCTGCAACCTGCGCAAGGGCGGCCGCACGCCGAAGGAGGCCGCCATGCCGCCGCACCGCGCCGCGCGCCGCCCGACCATGTACGAGCTGCAGGACCTCGGACGCCGTTTCCCGCCCCACCACCTGCACCAGAGCTGGCTCGACTACCTCTACTGGGACGTCGTGCTGGAGCCCTGAGGCGTCACGGCGACCGCCGGGTGTGTCCCGCGCACAACTGGCGTGGAGGCGCCGGCGCCTCTATCTGCCGGATATGACGGGGATGACGGCGCCGAGGCTTCGGGGACGACGGATCGCGATCGCTCTGGCGGCCGCCCTGTGGGCCGCGGGCGGCGCGGCGATGGCGCACGCGGCGCCGCTGCAGGTGACCGTCACCAACGTGCACGGGATGCGCGGCCACGTGCGCGTCGATCTCTGCACCTCCCAGACCTTCCTGGGCGACTGCGCCTACAGCGCGGAGGCGACCCCCGCACCGGGCGGCCAGACCACCGTCTTCTTCCCCGATGTGCCGGCGGGCGAATACGCCATCCAGGCCTATCTGGACGAGAACGACGACCACGAGGTCAACCGCAACCGCTTCGGCATCCCCACCGAAGGCTTCGGCTTTAGCCACGACGCCTCGTTCTCGCTGGGTCCGCCCAAGTTCAAGCACGCGCGCTTCACCGTGAACGACAGCGGCGCGAGCGTGCAGGTGAAGCTCCACTACCTGCCGCACTGAGGACGGCTCAGGCCTCCTCGGACGGCTCGCCGGCCGCTTCGCCGTCCCCGCCGACGCCTTCGAGCCGCTCCACCGACACCACGCGCTCGCCGTCGGCGGTGCGCAGGATGTAGACGCCGCCGGTCGCCCGGGCGGCGATGCGGACCTGGCTCACGGGGGTGCGGATCAGCTGCCCTCCGTCGGTGACCAGCAGCACCTCGTCGCCTTCCTCCACCGGGAAGCTGGCCGCCAGCCGGCCGCCCTGACCCAGGCGGGCGAGGCTGTAGGCGGTGAGGCCCTGGCCGCCGCGCCCTGTGACCCGGTAGTCGTAGGCCGAGGTGCGCTTGCCGAGGCCGGACTCGGTCACCGTCAGGATGAGCTGGTCGGCGGCGGCGAGTTCGATGATGCGGTCTTGCGAGACCTGCCCCTCCGCCGCCACGTCGACGCCCTCCTCGGCCTCGATCTCCACGGCCTCGGCCTCGGCGCCCTCGGCATCCTCCTCGGCGCCCCGGGCGGCGCGGACCTGGGCGGCGACATGGCGCAGGTAGGCGGCGCGCTCGACAGCGGTGGCCTCGACGTGGCGCAGGATGGTCATGGAGATGACCTCGTCGCCCTCGGCCAGGCGGATGCCGCGCACGCCCGTGGAGTCGCGGCCCGCGAACACGCGCACGTCCTCCACCTCGAAGCGGATGCAGCGGCCGAGCGCGGTGGTCAGGAACACGTCCTGCCCGGCGTTGCAGATGGAGACGCCGACCAGGTGCTGGCCCTCGTCCAGCTTCATGGCGATCTTGCCGGCGCGGTTCACGTTGGTGAAGTCCGAGAGCTTGTTGCGCCGCACGCCGCCCGTGGTGGTGGCGAACATCACGTCCAGCCGCTCCCACGCCGCCTCGTCCTCAGGGAGAGGCAGGATGGTGGTGATCCGCTCGCCGGGCTCCAGCGGGAGCAGGTTCACGAACGCCTTGCCACGGGCGTTGGCCACCGCGTTCGGCAGCTTCCAGACCTTCAGCTTGTAGACCTTGCCCTCGGAACTGAAGAACAGCACCGGCGCATGGGTGGAGGCGGAGAAGATGCGCACGATCGCGTCCTCGTCACGCATCGCCATGCCGCTCTTGCCCTTCCCGCCGCGGTGCTGGGTGCGGTAGGCGCTGAGCGGGGTGCGCTTGACGTAGCCGCCGTGGGTGACGGTGACGACCATCTCCTCGCGCGGGATCAGGTCCTCGTCCTCGACGTCGGCGTCGCCCTCCACGATGGTGGTGCGGCGGGGCACGGCGAAGCGCTCGCGCACCTCGACCAGCTCCTCGCGCACGATCTTCATCACCTCCTCGCGGGAGCCGAGGATCTCCAGGTAGCGGCGGATGGCCTCCGCCAGCTCCGACGCCTCCTCGAAGATCTCCTCGCGGCCGAGGCCGGTCAGGCGGCTGAGCGTCAGGGCCAGGATGGCGCGGGCCTGCTCGTCGGAGAGGCGCACGACGTCGCCGTCCTTCACCACCGTGCGCGGGTCCTGCAGCAGCGCGATCAGGGGCAGCATGTCGCCCGCCGGCCAGTCCCGCGCGGTAAGCCGCTCGCGCGCCTCGCCGGGGTTGGCGGAGGAGCGGATGATGCGGATGAACTCGTCGATGTTGGCCACGGCGATGGCGAGGCCGACCAGCACGTGGCCGCGGGCGCGCGCCTTGGCCAGCTCGAACTTGGTGCGCCGCACCACGACCTCCTCGCGGAAGTCGAGGAAGTGCTGGAGCATCGTGCGGAGGCCCATGCTCTCGGGCCGGCCGCGGTTCAGCGCCAGCATGTTGACCCCGAAGGAGGTCTGCAGCGCGGTGAAGCGGTAGAGCTGGTTGAGCGTCACGTCGGCGGAGGCGTCGCGCTTCAGCTCGATCACCACGCGCATGCCCTGGCGGTCGCTCTCGTCGCGCAGGTCGCTGACCCCCTCGATCCGCTTCTCGCGCACCAGCTCGGCGATGCGCTCGACCATGGCGGCCTTGTTCACCTGGTAGGGGATTTCGGTGATGACGATGACCTCGCGGTCGCGCCGGTTGGTCTCGATGTTCGACTTGCCGCGCATGATCACCGGGCCGTGGCCGGTGAGGAGCGCCTGGCGCGGGCCGGACTTGCCGACGATCTCGCCGCCGGTTGGGAAGTCGGGGCCGGGCACGATCTCGAGCAGGCGCTCGGTGGTGACCTCCGGGTCGTCGATCATCTCGAGGCAGGCGTCGACGACCTCGCCCAGGTTGTGCGGCGGGATATTGGTGGCCATGCCGACGGCGATGCCGCCCGCGCCGTTGACCAGGAGGTTGGGGAACCGGGCGGGCAGGACCGTCGGCTCGCTCTCGGAGCCGTCGTAGTTGTCCTGGAAGTCGACCGTGCCCTTGTCGATGTCGGCCAGGAGCGCCTCGGCCGCCTTGGTCATCCGCGCCTCGGTGTAGCGCATGGCGGCGGGCTGGTCCCCGTCGACCGAGCCGAAGTTGCCCTGCCCATCGATCAGCATCAGGCGCATTGAGAAGTCCTGCGCCATGCGCACCAGCGCGTCGTAGATCGCGCTGTCGCCGTGCGGGTGGTAATTGGCCATGACCAAGCCGACGACATTCGCGCACTTACGTGGCTTGTTCTCCGGCAGCAGCCGCAGGTCTTGGAACATCGCGAAGAGGATGCGCCGCTG
>JASLDZ010000404.1 GCA_030151985.1 Caulobacteraceae bacterium
TGGCTGGACGGCACGCGCACCGGCGACCGCGACCTCGCCGCCGTCTCCACGCCCGACTTCGGCTTCGTCCTGCCGTTGCGCCCGACCGGAGCGACGCTGCTGCGGCTCCAGCCCGAGCCGGCCAAGACTCCGCTCGCCGCCATGGCGGTCCGCATCGACGCGAGCGCCGGGATCGACAAGCCGGCGCCCTTCCACGCCGACGCCGTCTTCCGGGGCGACGGCGCGCTGGTGCTCAAGCTGAGCCTCGCCAACCTCGCGCCCGACGACCTCGACCGCGCGCTGCGCTCCTACTGGCGCAAGGAGTACGAGTTCGTCGAAGCCTCCAAGGTCTCGGCCACGTACGACCCGCCGTCTGGGGAGGAGCGGATTTCCCTGGACGGGTCGGCCAAGATGGACTGGTCCGACGGCGGCTACGAGGCCGACGGCGCGAGCCTCGGTTGGCGGTTCGACGCCCACCGTGACCCGGGCCCCCACGCGGACGCGCCGTTCGCGGTCGCCTTCCCCGCCTACGACCTGAAGACCGAGACGATCGTCCTGCCCGACCACGGCAAGGGCTTCACCGTCTGGGGCGAGGACGTGGACAAGGAACTGGCGGGCTACGCCTTCCATCGCCGCGTTCGCATCGAGGACGGTACGTTCCGGATGGAGGCGAGCTCGCGCGCCCTGAAGCCGGAGATCACGCTCGCGGAAGCCAAGCGGGACGCCGGGCCGCTGACCGAGCTCGGCAAGGACGCGGTCCGCATCCGCTCGCCCAAGGAGACCGTCCAGGCCGAGACCGATCGCAAGGCCCTGCTGACCACCCAGCCCACCACCCGCGACGGCTACATCGAGCGCGGCGGCGCCTTCCTCGACGACGGCCGCTTCGAAGAAGCGCGGAAGGACTTCGACAAGGCGGTGAACCTCGATCCGGGGTCCGCCGACGCGCTCGCGAACAGGGGACTGGCGAACGCGTGGCTCGGCCGGTCCGCGGCCGCGAAGGCCGACCTGGACCGGGCCGTCGCCCTCGATCCGGGCAACATCGTCGCCTGGCGCGGACGCGGCCTCACCGCCGAGCGGGACAGCCGGCTAGCGGAAGCGCTCGCCGCCTACGACCATGCGCTGGAGCTGGCGCCGGGCGACCTCTTTACGCTTCAGCACCGCGCGGCGACCCACGTCGCGATGAAGGACTACGCCCACGCCCAGGCCGATCTGGACGAAGCGCTGAAGCAGGGGGCGGACGCCAACTGGGTCCACGCCGCCAAGGCGCAGGCCTATGGGGAGAGCGGCGACCTGGCGGGTCTGCGCGCGGAGTCGGCGCTGGTGCGCGCTCCTGGACAAAGCGACGACGACCGCCGCATCGACCTCCTCGACCGCCTATGGAGCACCGGCCACAAGCCGGAGGCGCGCGCCGAGGCCGATCGGATGCTCGCAGCCAAGCCCACGGCGGACCTGTACCTGCGCCGGGGCGCCTTCCGGGATCCCGCCGACCTGGCGGGGAGGGAGGCCGACGCGAAGGCGGCGCTGGCGCTCCAGCCGAAGTCGTACGCCGCGGCGGCGACGATCGCGAACATCCGGTTCAAGGCGAAGGACCTGGAGGCGGCCCGGACCTATGCGGAGCGGGCCGCCGCCGCGGCGCCGAACGAGGCCGACGCCCAGCTCGCGATCGCGCCCGTCGTGGCCAAGGCGGCGGGGCCCGCCACCCGCGCGCGCACTCTGGCCCGCACCCGAGCCCTGATCGCGGACGACGCGAACGCCCTCAACTCGCTCTGCTACTCACTGGCCGTGGCGGCGGTCGACCTGGAAGGCGCGCTCTCCGACTGCGACCGCTCCTTGAAGCTGAAGCCGGGCGTCGCGGCGGTCCTGGACAGCCGCGCCTTCGTCCTGATGCGCCTGAACCGCGACAGCGAGGCGCTCACCGCCTACGACGCCGCGCTCGCGGCGCAGCCGGATCTCACCGTCTCGCTCTACGGGCGCGGCCTTGTCGAACGGCGGCTGGGCCGCGCCGATCGCGCCGACCAGGACATCGCCGCCGCCAAGCTGAAGGACCCCAAGGTGGAGGAGCGTTTCGCCGGCTACGGCGTCACGCGCTGAGCGTCAGGAGGCGGGCGCGCCGGCGGCCTTGCGGTCGAACGGCAGCGTGTAGGCCGCTTCCAGCAGGCCGTTGTCGCGCATGAAGGCGGCCATGCTCTCGTAGGTGGCGGTCTTCAGCGGGCCAGACTGGTCGTCGGTCTTCAGCCGGTGGTCGAGCATCGGGCCGAACAGCCGCATCGCGCCGGACGCCTCGACCACGGTCGGCGTGAAGTGGGCCGCCTCGTCGGCGCGCAGCTGGGCTGGGTCGGCGGTGCTCCAGGCGGCCGAGCCCACCACGTCCAGCATGAAGCTGTTGCAGTTCTGGTGCTGCGGGCGAAGCGGGTTGGCGATCAGCGAGTAGCTGGGGTTGTGCAGCCGCGTGTAGGCCGGGCTGTCGATGACGCCGAGGATGCGGCGCTGCATCTCCGGCGACGGAACGATCACCGCCACGTCGTCCACCGCCGAGCCGGAGACGAAGTCGATCGGGAAGTCCTGCACCAGCCGGCTCTCGTCGGCCTTCCAGGCTTTTCCGTCGCCGGCGTAGAGGTTGTAGACGGCGTAGCCGTGGCTCACCGTCCCGTCGGCGGTGGTGATGTCGCGGTACACCCAGAAGGCGCCGTGGGTGTAGGCGATGCCCTTCGGCAGCTTGTCGCGCGGCCGGCCCGTGCGGAACACCATCGCCACGCGCGCGCCACGCCCCGCCAGGTCGCGCTCGACCTGCTTGGAGAAGGCCGCGGTCTCTTTCGGCGTAAAATGCGCGACGGCGGCGGGCGTGGAGATGCTGTCCTGAGCGCGGGCGACGGGGGCCGCTCCCACCGCCAGGGCCGCCGCGAGGGCGAGCGCCCTCACCGGGGCGACGCCGGCGGGTCGTAGGGCACGCGCGGCGCGGGCTGGGCGGTCACCACCCTAGCGTCCACCGGCAGGGGCGC
>JASLDZ010000413.1 GCA_030151985.1 Caulobacteraceae bacterium
TGGGCGGAGTCGATGCTGGGCTCTTAGTCCTGCTCGTCGATGATGTCCTGACGGAGGAGGGTGTCGTCCATTTGCGGGGCTCCTGAAGCGAACGCGCCGCAGGGTGCGGCGGAACTCAGCGAGCCTCCTCCACACCGGGCCCCGGCGCCTTGACCTGCCTCAAAGCTTGCGGCGGCGCCGCGAGGGAAGGTCGGGCATGACGACCACCGCGCTTCCACGCCGCCGCGCGCGCCTGCGCCAGGTTCCGCTCGCGCGCCTGCTGCGCCGACTGGGCCCGGGCTTCATCACCGGCGCGGCCGACGACGACCCCAGCGGCATCGCCACCTACGCGCAAGTAGGGGCGGCCTTCGGCTACACGCTGGGCTGGTCGGTAATGTTGACCACGCCGCTCATGGCCGCGGTGCAGGAGATCAGCGGGCGCATCGGGCGCGTCACGGGCGCGGGGCTGGCCGCGGCCCTCTGCCGGCTCATGCCACTTGCGGCGGTCACGCCGATCATTGGCCTCCTCGTCGTCGCAAACGTCATCAACCTGGGGGCGGACATCGGGGCGATGGCCGCGTGTCTGAAGCTCCTGGCCGGCGGCTCGGAGCCGCTCTACGCTCTGGTGTTCGCCGGGGTCTGCGCGGGGGCCGAGATCTGGCTCGCCTACAAGCGCTACGTGCTCGTTCTGAAGTGGCTGACGCTGTCGCTGTTCGCTTATGTGGCATTGCTGTTCGTCGTCCGCGTGCCCGTTGGCGAGGTGCTGAGCGGGCTCTTCATCCCCCGGCTTCGCTGGGACCGGGCGATGCTCGTCGCGGTGCTGGGGCTCCTGGGGACGACGATCAGCCCCTACCTGTTCTTCTGGCAAGCCTCGCAGGAGGCGGAGGACGAGGCGGGAGAGGCCGATCCGCGGCCCTTGCGCCAGCACCCGGCCGACGCCCCGCGCGAGATGTGGCGCATCGAGGGCGACACCTACTTCGGGATGGCGTTCTCCAACCTGATCGCCGTGGCGATCATCGTCGGCACCGCCGCCACGTTGCACGCCCACGGCGCGACCGGGGTTGACTCCGCCCAGGCCGCGGCGGCGGCGCTGCGCCCCGTCGCCGGGCCCTTCGCCGGCGCGGTGTTCGCCGCGGGCGTAATCGGCACAGGCCTTCTGGCCGTGCCCGTGCTGGCGGGATCGGCGGCGTATGCTGTGGGGGAGGCGCTGCACTGGCGCGTGGGCCTCAGGCGCCGCGCGACCGAGGCGCGGAGCTTCTACGTGGTGATCGCTCTGGCGACTCTGGTGGGGGCGGGCGTCGTATTCTCCCCCATCTCTCCGATGAAGGCGTTGTTCTGGAGTGCGGTGGTGAACGGCGTCGTCGCGCCGCCGCTGATCGCGGCCATGACGCTGGCCGCCTCCAGTCGCAAGGTGATGGGTGAGCTGGTTATCCCCCCTTGGCTGCAGACCCTTGGCTGGGGGGCGGCGGCGGTGATGGCGCTGGCCGCCGCTGGCGCGCTCCTGGCCGGCTGAGCTTGATCCAGATCAAGGCGGCCGTCCCCTGTCCAGCGAAAATGTCGCCGATGCGCGCTCGCGCCGCGTCGCAGGAGGACGGGATGACGTCTATGGTAGGCGGGAGCAGGGACGCGCGAATGGACGCTCTCGCCCACGACGATCATGGCTCGCCAGACCACTGCGCGAGCTGCAGCGCCCGCACGATCAGCATCTGCCGGGCGCTGCCCCATCCTGAGCTGCGCCGCCTGGCCCAATGCGGCACGGATAAGGGCTACGAACCGGGTGCGACCCTCGTGCTTCAGGGAGACCGGGCCGAAGCCGTGTTCAACGTGGTCGAGGGCGTGGCCATGCTCTTCAAGCTCCTGGCCGACGGGCGTCGTCAGGTGCTCGGGTTCCTGATGAAGGGCGACTTCATCGGGCTGGCCGAGGGCCCGGAGTATGGCTTTAGCGCTCAGGCGGTGACGACGGTGCAGGTCTGCCGCTTCCCGCGCCCCGAGTTCCGGCGTTTCCTGCTGAAGACGCCTGCGCTGGAAGAGGAGCTGCTCTCTCGCGCCTCCAGCGAGCTGATCGCGGCGCAGACGCATCTGACCCTCCTGGGCCGCAAGACGGCCATGGAGCGGGTCACGAGCTTCCTGCTTGATACGGCGCGTCGGAGCGCCCGCCTGGGCGCGTCGCCCGACCTCGTCCACTTGGCCATGACGCGGGGCGACATTGCCGACTACCTGGGCCTCACCACCGAGACCGTCAGCCGGACGATCTCCATGCTGAAGCGCGTGCGCGCCATTCAGCTCCTCGACCACGGGATGGTCCGCCTCGCGGCGCGCGATCGGCTGGAGGATCTCGCCGAACGAGCGTGACCTGGATCAAGGCGGAGCGAGAGCGTCACGCGCATCGTCTCAAAGCCTGATCGTCAGCTAGATCTCAACTTTGCGGCGATCATCTGCTTGGAGCGCCGCCATGTCTCTCCACTTCGCACTGCACGACTACGGACTGCCGCGCAGACGTTCGTCGGTCGACTGGTCAGGGGCCGCCGCGGAGACCATCCGCATCTTGTCTCTTGTGTGCGCCCTCCTGATCTTCGTCGCCTTCACCTTCGTTCCGGCGAACGACATTATCGGCGACAACATCTATGCAGCGCTTCTCCTTCTGGTCGGCGGCTTCTTGTGCGCGGGCGCGGGCTTGGCGGATGACTGGAGGCGCTTCACGCCCCGGCGGATCGTATCCGTTCTCATCGCCTGGAGTGCGACGGCTTTCGCCGCTTGGCTGATTCTGTCCGCCGGTCTCGGCATCGCCTAAGCGGAAGGCCGGACAGAGGGAAAGCACCCCCGCCATGAGCCAGGCCGCGGCCTTCGTCGATCCACCCCAGGCCGCCGTCCGGCAGGTCCGCCGCCTGGCCAAACCGTTGCAGCGGATCGCTGGGGCCTAGGAGCGCCAGGACCAGACATCGGCTATCCTCCAGCTTGCAGACTTTCCCCGCAGCGTCACCGAGGTCCGCTATCCGGGAGCGCCACTCACATCAGAATCCACTCTGTTGTCGAAGCTATCCTCTACACTATGCGTCCAAGCGCCCTCCAGTCAGAGGTGGAAATACCAGACCGGGAAGAAAGCCACGCCGATGGCAGCGGCCTGAGCGACCAAGATCGTACATGCCGCCTTGAGATCCTTGCGGAGCCACCTCATGGCGAAAAGGGCGAGGAGCGGCAGCTCACCAGCGATCAGCAACTGGAATATGTGGGCTGCGGCTCCCTCGTCCGACTGCCGGACGCCCCCCATAGCCGTGACGGCACCGACTACGATCGCCAGCGCCGTCAGGGACATGAGCATCGGGACGAAACCACTTGGCTGACCTGCGAGCCTGATGACGCGATCTGAATATGCGTGCATGGTATGAGTCTCCAAGCCGGATAGATTGAGCAGACGCTCGGCCGCGGCAGCGCGCACGACATCCAAGAGAATGCGCAGACCAATCGGCTCAGCTTCAAGAATGTCAACAAATTCTGCACTGAACCGCGCGCGCCATGCGCGGGGGTATAGTTTTGCAAGCTGTTCAGCCGTCCGCTTTCTCATACCGGCCGCAGCCTCTGCTCTCCCGCCGCCACGACTCGGCTTAGCGTCGCCAACTTGGCTGCAAACGCCGTACGGCCGGCAGGGGTGAGGCGATACGGTCTCCGCCGCTCGTCGATCGGCAACGCTTCGATCCATCCTTGCTTTTCGAGGCGTGCAATAGCGCCGTATAGCGTGCCTGGCCCCAACCGACTTCCACAAAGCTGGGCGATATCTGCGATCATGGCGTGACCGTGCTTAGGCCCCTCGGCGAGGCTGGCCATCACGAGCATCGTCGGGTCGGAGTAGTGACCTAGGTCTTCACCCATGGCTTCGTCCCGCGTACTTCGTAGGGCGTAGCTATGGTACGGTCTGCGGGTCAGCGCAAGGGTTGAGATGCCCCGGTGCCGGTGTGCCGCACGGGTGGCGACCGGGCCGCGCCAATACCAGACTTAGCCTTCGGTCCAGAAAGCCGACGGTTGCTTCAGCGATGAGGGTCTTCCCCAGGGGTCCTCGGGCGTATGGCTCCAGCCCTCCCCGCAACTCGGCCGCGGCTATTCCACGAGATCGCGTTCCACCTCGATAACTTTCACTAGAAGCCCATCGGGGGTACGCAACTTGAGCATGCGCCCGAAGGCTTCGTCTGCAGTGCCGCGTTCGATGAAGGCCGCGTCCACGGCGTGCATGCGCTGCTCAACCGCCTCAAGAGGTTGGTCACTCACGAACTGCAACTCGACGGTCTCGCGCTTGCCGTCGCCTGGTGGATGCGCAAGCAGGCCAATGCGTGCGCCGGAAAACTCGATCATGGCCCAGTCGCCGTCTCTGCTCCCGAACTGGAGCTTGGCTCCGAGCGCCTCATAAAATCGGAGCGCTTCGGCCAAGCTTTCCACGTGGATCATAGGCTGTGGCCGCAGTCCCAAATCACTGATTGCCGGCATGACCATTTCCTTCGAACAGATAGCGCTCCAGCGCACGCTGAACGAGCTCGGATAATGAGGTCTGCTCGTCCAACGCCCGGTACTTGGCCTGCCGGATCAGGCCCGGCGGGAGGTACACGTTGAACTGCTTCTTCCTGTCCGGGCCGTCACCACCGCTCGCCATGCACCACTGCTATTGTGCTAGCATCCTAGCGTCAAGCGTTCCGGTGTCGTTAGAGATTTATAGCCATTCGACCGACAGGGGCCGCGGCGCGCCAGGGGCTGCCCTTGGCTTAGCTCCGGAAACGCGACACTCAGGGGTAAGCTGAGCAGGAATGCCGGTGAGTGGCCACCGGCGGCGACAGGCTGTGGAGGGCGATGCGTGGGTCCATTCGAATACCTGCTGCTCTTCGCCGCCGTGATCCTCGGTCTGGCCATCTCGGACCTCGCGGTCAGCACCCACCGCCTCCTCAACGCCGCATCGCGGATCCGCTGGGACGTCGCACCATTGTTAGCGGGCGCCCTGGCCTTTGAGCGGATCGTGACGCAGTGGTGGACATGGTACGGCGCGAAGGCGCTGGCGGCCGGAATGACATTCGCCATGTTCGTTGCGGTGCTCGTCAGCGCCGCTTTGCTCTTTTTGATGGCCGCAGCCGCGCTCCCGGATGAGGTCGACGGCGGATCACTCGATCTCCGGGCCTACTTCGGCCTAGTGCGTCGCCGCTACTGGCTTCTGTTTGCGAGCCAGTGGACGCTGATGAACGCGGTCATCTCCTGGGCTGAAATCAAGATCCTTCACGCTCGCTTCGAGTTAACCTCCCCCAGCTACCTAATCCTTCCAGCGACCTTGGCGCTCGCTTTTATACCCACCCGCTGGGTGCAGATCTGCGGCCTGTGCGGCTTTATCCTGTTCTACTCAACGGCATTCTTCAGTCGCACGCTGGCGTGATCGCCTTCGGCAACCCTGCGCCAGAAGGAGACCTTAGCCTTCCTCCATCTTCCGGGCATCCGCGCGCAGCGGATCTAAATTGCGCGCGGGGCGGCTAGTGGCGCGAGTCCGCTTAGAGCGGCCGCCGGGCTCGTAGTCCGGCGACAGTTCCCTCAGAGGTCAATCTCGGAGCAGCTCTGACAGACATTCCGCTCAGAACGTCTTAGTAACCCCCGCGAAGAAGGCGCGGCGAGGACCGTACTGCGGTGCGCCGACGCCCACGCCGGAGCCGTCGCGGATCTCGTAGCGGGTGTCGCCGACGTTGATGACGTCCACCTTCACCTGCAACGGGCCGGCGCCCGGCACGTCGAAGGTGTGGCTCGCCGAGAGGTTCACCTGCGTGTAGTCGGCCAGCAACGCCCCGTTGGGGACGTCCCCGTCCGCGCGAAGACCCGAGCCGTAGATCAGGTCGGCCCCGAGCTGGGTGCTCTTCAGCAGGCCGTCGCGGAAGGTGTAGGCGACCCCCGCCGAGCCCGTGTAGGTCTGACCGTGGTCGAGGTAGATGTAGTGGTTCTGGATGTAGGCCAGATCATCCGGGCTGAAACTGAACTCGGAGGAAACGATATCTTTCCCCTGGGCCTTGGCGTAGGCGAAGTTGGCGTAGGCCAACCACGGCCCGTGAGCGTAGTTCGCGCTGACTTCCACGCCCTTGATGTACCCGTAGCGGTAGTTGAACGGCGTGAGGATGATGGGTGCGCCGAACTGCCCCTCGTCGATCAGGTTGTGAGAATTGCGGTAGTAGGCGTCCACCCCGACCGTCAGACCGGCGATCTGGCGGACCTTCTGCTGTACGCCGACATCGTAGTAATCCTGCCGCTCGGCATAGGGCGTGGTGTCGACTAGCGACTCGCCTGCGCCGGTGGTGTCTTGGAACTTGCTGACCGTCTCGCTGCCGACGAGCTCGAAAGGAGGCGGGGTGAAGTAGCGCGCGTAACCGATGTGCGCCGTCGTGCCGTCCTGCGGCGTCCAGACCGCGTTGATCCGCGGGCTGAGTTGCTTCTCGTTGCGGAACCCGTTCACGTCGTCGCCGCGCAGACCGTAGTTTAGCACCAGATTCGGCAGGATCCTCCACTCGTCCTGTAGGTAGATGCTGTAGGTGAACTGGTTCTTGCCCGAGTGCGTCCACTAGTTTAGCCCTTCCCCACAGCGCGCGCTCCGCCACGCCCGGCCTGCCCGTTTGGGGCGGGATTTTCGGTCTGCTAGGCGGCGGTGGCCCCGCCGAGCGGCAGGCTTGGATCGTGGCCGCAATCAGCTTGGCGGTAATGGCGATCAAACTCGCGGCGGGGAACTATCTCAACTCTTTAGCCCTGGTTTCCGACGGCGTGCACACCGCGACTCACGCCGCGGTGATGACTGTCGCGGGCGCCGCCTACCTCTACGCTCGCCGCCGCGCCGACGATCCTCGCTTCCGTCTCGGGACAGGCAAGGTTACGGACCTCGCCGCCTTCGCCAGCGGCGTGATTTTGGCGATGACCGCGGCTTTCTTGGCGGTAGAGAGCGTGGGCCGCTTGTTTGCGCCCGAGCCTGTGCGGTTCCAAGAGGCGGCGGCGGTGACCGGGGTTGGGCTGGCCGTAAGCCTCCTGAGCGCGGTTTTGCTAAGGCGCTCGCACGAGATCATGCACATCCACGCGGGACACGAAGACGTCGCCTCGCACGCAACCGGAAGGGATCTGAATCTCTGGGCGGCCTACCTGCACATGGTCGCCGATGTGATCACATCAGTGATCTCGCTAATCGCGCTTGCAGCCGGAGCTATGACAGGGTGGACGCGACTTGATCCCGCCGTCGGCCTCTTAAACGCCGCTGTGGTGGCTTGGTTTTCGTTGCGCCTGCTCAAGGCCGCGTCGGCCGCTCTGCTCGACTACGATCCTTTGAGAAAGCGCTCTTGAGGGTGCTGTCAGTCCAACGGCAACTTGTCTCCGACGTGCGCAGATGGGCAGGGGAGGCCGGATCTAGGCTGCGAGGTCCGCCACTCCGCCAGGGCGGCTGAGCGTCGGGTGTTTAAACTGGTCCCGGCTGACGAGGTGGCGTCCCTGGTTGAAGTGGTTGTGGAAGGAGGCGTGGACCGAGGCGAACTGCTGGAGGGTCTTCATCCTCCGGAACCGCAGCATCGCCCGCTCTCGTCGTCGGAAGGGCTGGTGGCTGTTCTCCGCCCGGTTGTTGGCCCAGCGGCCCACCTCGCGCTTCTCGAGGTTGCCGAGCTCCTTCATGGCCGCGCCGTAGGAGCGTAGCCCGTCAGTGGTGATCGCCTTCGGGGAGCCGTGGCGCTTCAGCGCCTTCTTGATAAACGCCAGCGCCGCGGCCTTGTCCCGCTCCTTGGTGACAAGGGATTCGAGGACCTCCCCCTCGTGGTCCACCGCCCGCCAGAGGTAGTGCATCTCGCCGTTGATCTTCACGTAAACCTCGTCGAGATGCCATCACCAGTGGGTGTGCTGGCGCATGCGCTCGACCCGCTTGCGCCGGATCTTCGCGGCGAACATGGGCCCGAAACGGGTCCACCAGAGCCGAACGGTCTCGTGGCAGATGTCGATGCCGCGCTCGTGCAGCAGATCCTCGACGTTCCGGAGCGACAGCGGGTAGCGGACGTACATCATCACCACCAGCCGGATCACCTCCAGCGAGTTGTCGAACCAGCGGAAGGGCTTGGGCGGCGGCTTACGGCGGGGCGTGCCAGCAGCCTAGCGCAGGGCTTCGCCCGTGCGGTACGTTTGGGCTGACAGGGCCCGCTGATCGCCTTCTTCGGCATCCGAGGTGTCGGAACGCTCTACTACCTGCAGTACGCGTTCAACCGTGCGGCCTTTCCGGACCGAGAGCGGCTATGGGGCATCGCGGGCTTTGCGGTGCTTCCCTCGGTTCTGCTTCACGGCGCCAGCCCCACTCCCCTGATGGCGGCTGCGGACCGTTTTCGCGGCCGTCGCAGAAGGCGGGAGGGGCGCCGTGAAGCCGCTACGGCTTAAGCTTGCCAAAGCACAAGCGTGGCTTGGCGCTTTTCCGGAGATCGTTACGAGCGGAAAGGCACGGTCGCACCTATATGAGAGCTGTCGGTTCCGATCTCGCACCTGCGTGACGAAGCCGCGTGAAAGGGGACTTCATGTCCGCCTCTGCCCCCCCAAGACCCGGGCCGGCCAGGATTTTGGTCGCTCCGCGCTCCACCGGCTCGTCTCCCCGTCCGCGCGTGCCAGATATACTCGGCCTGAGAGGCACGCTGAAGTCGTAATCGCGTGCGCCAAGCTCGTACAAGCCCTCAGACCGATAGGGCGGTGATGCCCAGCGGCCTGATTGCTGACGTCCTTGCCTCTACCTTCATCTCATCGCCCGTCAAATCAAATGGACTACAAGCCGTTGGAGCGTGCGATGCCGATGACAGATCCTAGGAGTGAGAACGTCCACCAGCAGAACCTTTATCTGAAGTCCCGTTGTGCTCAGCTTGAAGGGGATGTGACGAACCTTCCCGCCGAAGTCCTCAGGCTTCGGCAGCAGCTTGAGGGCGTTTACGTCCGCCGTGTGGCCGGGCCACCCAATCCCCTTTCCGGAGGCCAGTCTTGAGCAGCCATGAAAGTCGGCGCGTCACTCTTCAGCACCTGTCCAAGAAGGCGGCAGGCCACGCCGTCGGCTGGGTCAATATCGCCGACGCTCGTGCGCTGGCGGAGCTTGGCCTTGCGGAGAGAAGCCGCGACGGCTGGCGGATCACTCCCGCTGGCGTTCAGGCGCTCGCCGAGTTGAACCCTGGCGGGAACCCGTCCGTCAACGTGGTTCAAACGTCAGCGCACTTTCCTGCACGCAAATCGCTCACCTAGGAGCCAGAATGGCCAAGACCTCGGCGCTATCAGCGCGAGCAACTCCTGCCGAGCAGTTTCGCCGCCAAATCGATGCGGCGCTCGCGTCGGGCGCTAGGCTCGAGGACATGGTGCTCAGGCTTACCCGCATCGACGCCTCCAAATTGAAGCGTGATCCGCAGGTTGGTCTCAATGACATTCGCTTCGAGCCTTCGGGAATGCATTTTCTTGGCGTGCGGGTGGATGAAGGCGGCGTGCTCAGCAGCATCCTGGAACTGGTAGATCCGGTGAGTTCTCAAGGAACGAAGAGCGCTAAGACAAGCCCGGCAGCCGAAAAGCCCTGGTCGGGCCGATCGGCGAAGACATCGGCCGCACGCACATAAGACCTGATGACACCAGCGCCGGGCACAACGTTTCGCATTCTTGCGCAAGAGAGGCTTCTCGATGCGGTTATACGCGTCCTGGGGTGCGAGAAACC
This sequence comes from Caulobacteraceae bacterium, assembly GCA_030151985.1. Classification (GTDB taxonomy): domain Bacteria; phylum Pseudomonadota; class Alphaproteobacteria; order Caulobacterales; family Caulobacteraceae; genus JASLDZ01. The sequence goes on from JASLDZ010000413.1 coordinate 9,677, forward strand.
AGGGCATTTCGAAGAGATGCGGGAGATACTGATCGCCACCGACTTTACTCATATTGGCAAGCCTGCCCTCTCAAGGGGGTGCATGCCTAGATACGCGACAGGCTACTCTCAGCAACGCAGTTCTGCACGGCCGCAGGATTGGGCTCGAATTCTCCGGTCTGAGAGCCATGATTTCGGGTCTCACTGCGCACGGCATCCCACCATCAGCCTTTCGGATCTAACGAGGAGCGCCTATGAAAGAGTCTAAGGGCAAGCCGAAGCGCGTGCTGCCTAAATCAAACGCCTCACAGCCAAGCCAGAAGACTGCCGCCGGACCCGCGCCTGCGCCCTCGAAAAGGGCTAGGGATTGAGATGGGTTCGACTGCATCCTCTCTTCGCGCAGATTTTTCTGGAAGCCAGGGCGATCTCCCCTCAACGACGCGCGTCCTCACCCTTCCTCAATTTGCGGCCCCTCGTCGGCTGCTGGTGCGTTGTATAAATATGCGTAGCATCTCAAAGACGCCGATTAGTGGTCTCGCCAGACTTACCGTCGGCCGGGCCGTGTCAGCGGTGGCATATCAGCTTCATCCGAAGTCTGGACGTGGATCTACGACAGGCACGCCAGGGGAGATGACTGACGCTTTCCGCGTCGGCCGTGGTGTCCTCACCGGAGAAGGGGAACAGCCCCTGCGGATCAGGTTCATCGGCTACACCGCTGGCTCGGACACAGTCTATTTCGATTTACTCTCCACTTAGCATAGCAGAGCTCGCTTCCCTCCGGGCTGCCCTACGCAAGCGCCTGAGTCGGACGCACGCCAGGCGCGGTAGCGCCATGATTGTCCCCCGGCAGCGGACCTTGTCGATGGCTGCTACGAGTCAGCTCCCGCCGTCCTGGAGGCGCTGCAGCCGCTCGCGGCAGAGCGCCTCCACCACCGTCCGAAGCACCTCCACCCGCTCCATCAGCCAGTCGAGCTCTTCGCGCGCGATCCGGTACTCCGACGAGTACCGCGCCTT
>JASLDZ010000339.1 GCA_030151985.1 Caulobacteraceae bacterium
AGCGCCACCCGATGAACATTTGAGGCTTTCGACCATTCAAGGCGAGTTCAGGCCGTCACCTTCCTCGCGGGGCGTCGATCGGCGGCCGGGGGTCGGCGCGCCGTTCCGAGAAGGACTTCAGTTGAAGCGCATCCTCACCGCGGGCGTGGCCCTCTCCCTGCTCTGCGGGACCGCCGCCCTGGCGCAACCGGGCCGTCACGACCACGGCCGTCCCGGCGACTTCGGCCCCGGCTACCGCTGGGGCCGCGGCGAGCGCCTGCCGCGGAACTACTACGCGGACCGCCGCTACTACGTGAACGACTGGAGAGCGCGCCGGCTTAGCGCTCCGCCCCGCGGCTACCGCTGGGTGCGCCGCGACAACGACTACCTGCTGGTCGCCGCGACGACCGGCCTGATCGCCTCGGTGATCGCCGCCAGCCGCTGAGCGCGCGCAACGAAAAGGCCCCGCCGATCGCCCGGCGGGGCCTTTTCCGCTTGGAAGCCGGGCTCAGGCCTCGGAGGACGCCGTCGCCAGCTTCGCCTTCACCTGCCGCTTGATCTTCAGGGCGCGGGGCGAAAGGTTCTCGTCCCTGCTGTTGACCAGCACGGGGTCGAGGCCGCCCTTGAAGTCCAGCGTGCGCAGGGCCGCGTTGGTGACCTTCAGACGGAAGGACTGGCCCAGCGCCTCCGACATCAGCGTCACCTCGGCCAGCGACGGCAGGAAGCGGCGCTTGGTCTTGATGTTGGAGTGGCTGACGTTGTGGCCGACCATCGGGCCGACCCCGGTGAGCTCGCAGCGGCGCGACATGGCTTTGAACCGTTCTTCAGCGGCGGCCCGAATGCGGCCGCGGGAATGAGGGATCGTCGCGCGGAAGGGACTTCCGCACGCGGGAGGCGGGCATATATCCGCCGCACCCCCGGACCGTCAACCGGCGGCGCCCATCACCCGCCGCACCGCGACAGGCTCCACGGCGGAGCCGCACCCGAACAGGAGCTCCATGCCCCGCCTCCGTTTCCCGTCGACCGCCCTGCCCGTCCTCCTCGCCGCCCTCGCGCTTTCGGGATCGACGGCGGCGCGGACGCGGCCGGTCTCCGGCGCGCCCCTGCCCGGGCTGTGGCGCTACGACACCGCCTTCCTGTTCTCCACCGACACCAAGGAGAAGTGCATCGGTCCGGAGGACATCGGCAAGGTGCTCGACGGCCCCTCCAACCGGCACTACGACTGCGTCTACCCGGTGCGCGAGGTCGGCGGCGGGCGGGCGCGGTTCGAGGGGACCTGCACGAACCGCAAGCATGGACAGACGGTGAAGGTGTCGCTCAGCGGCGCCTACGGCCCGGACCGTTTCGACCTGAAGGGCGCGGTGCACGCCGACCTGGGCGGCTTGAGCCTGCCGGTGAACGCCTCGATATCGGCCACCCGCATCAGCCCCACCTGCCCGGCGACGTGAATCTCCTAGGGCCGTAAAGCGACTCGGACCACAATAGGTAGCGGTGAACGAATCAGGATGCGCGCCGAGTCGCTGATTCGGTGATGCTTCGTTCCGCGCCCGTTCCCTCGCGCCTCCGGAGCTCGCGCGTCAGCCCAGGGCGGTCGCGAGCGCCTCCGCCGTCTCGTCGATTGCGGCGAGCGCGCCGGGGCTGACGCCGCCCATGCCGTAGAAGCCGTGGATCATGCCGGCGTAGTCCTTGTGCTCGGCTTCGACGCCGGCGGCCTTCAGCGCCCGGGCATAGGCGGCGCCCTCGTCCTTCAGGGGATCGTAGCCGGCGGTGACCACCAGCGCGCGGGGCGCGCCCGTCAGGTCGCCCGCGTGCAGGACCTCCAACCGGGCGTCGCCGAGCCGGTCCTGTCCGCCGAACAGCGAGGCGCGGAAGAAGTCCATCCCCCGCTGGGTGAGGAAGTAGCCCTCCCCGAACCGGCGCATCGAGTCCGTCCTGTCGCGCCACTGGGTGACGGGATAGAGCAGGAGTTGGAAGGCGATCACGCCCTGGGCCGAGCCGCGCAGGTCCAGCGCCACCGAGGCCGCGAGGTTGCCGCCCGCCGAGTCGCCGCCCACCCCGACGCGGGCCCCGTCGAAGCCGATCGCGTCCAGATGCGTCAACGCCCACCGGGTCGCGGCCACCGCGTCGTCGTGCGCCGCGGGGAACGGATGCTCGGGCGCGAGGCGGTAATCGACCGCCAGGATGCGCACGCCGGAGCGCACCGCCAGCCGGCGGCAGAAGGCGTCGTGCGTCTCCAGGTCGCCCACGACGAAGCCGCCGCCGTGGAAGAACACGAGGCCGGGCCCCGGCTGCTCCGCGTCCCTGGGCGTGTAGAGCCGCGCGCCGAGCGGACCCTCCGCGCCGTCGACCTGGAGGTCGCGAATGGAGGCGAGCTCGAGCCCCTCCGCCGCGTTCCCGACCTTCAGGTCGCGGAACACCTGCCGCATCAGGGGCACGGGCAGGTCGGTCAGGTCCGGCCCCTCGCGCGCGGCCGCGGCCTGGAGCATCAGCTTCAGGTGCGGGTCGAGCGCGTCGGCGATGTCCGGGCCGCCGACGACGCCCGCGCCGTCGGCGGGGCTCACGCCCCGGCCCCGATCATCGCCTTGGTCTCGAGGAACTCGGCGAAGGCGTGGTCGCCCCACTCGCGGCCGTTGCCGGACTGCTTGTAGCCGCCGAACGGCGCCATCAGGTCGGGCCCCGCGCCGTTGATCACCACCTGCCCCGTCCGCAGGCGCGAGGCCACTTTGCGCACCTCGCCCATGTCGGAGCCCTGCACGTAGGAGGCCAGGCCGTAGGGCGTGTCGTTGCCCACCTCCACCGCCTCGTCCACCGAGCCGTAGCCCAGGATCGAGAGCACCGGCCCGAAGATCTCCTCCTTGGCGATGGTCATCTCGTTGGTCACGTCGGCGAAGACGGTGGGCTTGACGTAGTAGCCCTTGTCCAGCCCGTCCGGCCGCCCGACGCCGCCGGCCACCAGCGTGGCGCCTTCGTCGATGCCCTTCTGGATCAGGCCCTGAATCTTCTTCCACTGCACCTCGGAGACGACGGGACCCATCTGGGCGTTGCCGTCGGGCGCGCCGACGGTGGTCGCCTCGGCGGCCTCCTTCGCGATCGCCTTGACGTCCTCCATCTTGCCCTGCGGCACGAGCATGCGGGTGGGGGCGTTGCAGCTCTGGCCCGAGTTCATCATCACCGAGCGCACGCCGCCGGTGACCGCCGCCTTCAGGTCGGCGTCCTCCAGCACGATGTTGGGGCTCTTGCCGCCGAGCTCCTGGTGCACGCGCTTGACCGTGTCGGCCGCGGCCTTGGCCACCGCGATCCCGGCGCGGGTGGAGCCGGTGAAGCTCACCATGTCCACGTCGGGGTGCGAGCTGATCGCCTCGCCCACCGTTGGGCCGTCGCCGTTGACGAGGTTGAAGACGCCCTTGGGCACGCCCGCCGCATGCAGGATCTCGGCGAAGACGATGCCGCTGAACGGCGCGACCTCGGACGGCTTCAGCACCATGGTGCAGCCCACCGCCATAGCGGGCGCCACCTTGCAGGCGATCTGGTTCACCGGCCAGTTCCAGGGGGTGATGAAGCCGCAGACGCCGATCGGCTCCTTGGCGATCACCGTCTTGCCGCGGTCCTCCTCAAACTTGTAGTCTTTCAGGATGGCGATGGCGGTCTGGAAGTGGGCCATGCCCATGGGGGCCTGGGCGCGCTGGGCTAGCCAGGCGGGAGCGCCCATCTCGGTGGTGATGGCGTCGGCCATGTCGCCGAAGCGCTTCTGGTACTCGGCGACGATCCGCTCCAAGACCGCGATCCGGTCCTCGCGGCTGGTGGCGGCCCACGCCGGGAAGGCGGCCTTGGCGGCGGCGACCGCCCTGTCGACGTCGGCCTTCGAGCCCAGCGCGATGCGGCCGGCGCTCTCTTCGGTGGCGGGGTTGATGACGTCGAGCGGCTTGGCGCCCTCGGCCGGGTCCACCCAGGCGCCGTCTATGTAGAACTGCAGGTGATCGCGCATGATGGCTCTCCCGGGCCGGCGCGCGTTCGGTGTGGCGCCGTGTCGGCGGCACTCTACTGATCGGCGATCAGATGAGAAGCGGAGTCTCGCTTGACGCCCCTCCCCCGCCGCTCCATCCCTGCCGCCCAATAGGGAACGGCGGAACGCCGCTAGGGAAGGATTGACGCACATGGCCGGTGACATCCGCTTCGACGGCAAGGTGGTGATCGTCACGGGCGCGGGCGGGGGCTTGGGCGAGCAGCACGCGCTGGAGTTCGCCCGGCGCGGCGCAAAGGTCGTGGTCAACGACCTTGGCGGTTCGGTCGACGGCTCGGGCGGGTCCTCCGAGGCCGCCGAACGGGTGGTGGCCGAGATCAAGGCGGCGGGCGGCGAGGCGATCGCCAACGGCAGCTCCGTCACCGACGATGCGGGCGTCAAGCGCATGGTGGACGACGCCATGGCCGCGTTCGGCCGCATCGACGTGCTGGTCGCCAACGCCGGCGTGCTGCGCGACAAGAGCTTCTCCAAGATGGAGATCGCGGACTTCGAGTTCGTGCTGAACGTCCACCTGATGGGCACGGTGAAGTGCGCCAAGGCGGTCTGGGAGATCATGCGCGCCCAGAACTACGGACGGATCGTGGTCACGACCTCCTCCTCCGGGCTCTACGGCAACTTCGGCCAGTCGAACTACGGCGCGGCCAAGCTGGGCATCATCGGGCTGATGAACACGCTGAAGATCGAGGGCCAGAAGCAGAACATCCACGTCAACGCCGTCTCCCCGATCGCCGCCACGCGGATGACCGAGGGGCTGATGAGCGAGCAGGTGCTCGCGGCGCTGAAGCCGGAGGCGGTGACGCCGGGCGTCGTCTACCTCGCCTCCGAGGAGGCGCCGACCGGCTGCATCCTGACCGCCGGCGCGGGCGTGTTCTCCCTGGCGCGCATCTACGAGACCGAAGGGGTGAACCTGACGCAAAGCCTCACCGCCGAGGGGGTGCGCGACCACTGGGGTGAGATCACCAACGAGGCCGGCCAGAAGGCCTACTTCAACGGCGGCGAGCAGGGCCAGAAGGTGTTCGCGCGCCTAGCGGGGTGACGACGCGAAGCTTGCCCACCACTCTGGGCGACTTTATGATCTACCCTCAAGCCATGGAGGGTAGATCATGGGCCTGAACATCAAGAACCCTCAAGCGGAGTCGGCCATCCGTGACCTTGCCCTGGCGCGCGGCGTAAGCCTGACGGAGGCGGTGATCCAAGCCGTTCAAGAGGCCTCGGCGCGGGACGCGAAGGTCCGTGAAGCGGAAATCCAAAGGCGGATCAGCGCCATCGAGGCGGTGCAGGATCGCGTGGCCAAGATGCTCGGCCCCAATCCTCCGACATGGGCGGAGTTGGAAGAGGGCATGTACGATGAACACGGTCTTCCGGCCTGATGATTCTCGACACCTCCGCGCTGGGCGCCATCCTGTTGCGAGAGCCGGATGCTGGCCGTTTCGTACAAGCGCTGACGCGATCAGGCCTGACACGGATGTCTGCCGCGACTCTGGTCGAAGCGACTTCGGTCTGCGTCGGTAAGCGTTTGCCCTCTCTCGAGCGCGAACTGCAGATCGTTCTCGCCGAGGCCGCCGTAGAGATCGTGCCCGTCAGCCTGGAGCAGGCGGAGATCGCGCGCGCCGCATACCGCCGCTATGGCAAGGGCCAGCATCCCGCGCGGCTGAACCTCGGCGACACCTTCTCTTACGCCCTCGCCATCCACCTGGACGAGCCGCTCCTCTTCAAAGGAGACGATTTCGCCCAGACCGACGTCACGCCTGCTATCTGACCGCCCGCCTCACGCCACGGGGTCGAAGCGCTCCACCTTCGGCGGCGCGGCGACGAGGTCGCGCAGGCTCCGGCCGCCTTCGCGGAAGTGGTCGCTTTTGGCGTGGGCTTCGAGCGCGGCGGCGTCCTCGTAGATCTCCACCACGCGGTAGTCGTGGGAGCCGTCCTGCGGCTTCCAGAGGGCGTACATGTGGTTGCCGGGCTCGTTGGCCTTCACCGCCGCGACCATCTTCGCGAACGCCGCCTCGAACTCGGCCGCCTTGCCGTCCTGAACCGTGATGGTCGCGATCACGCCGAGCATGGGCCGTCTCCTGGTCCGCGGCTCGATCGGGCCGCGCCCTTTCCTGTTAACCCGCGCGCGCCTATATTGGGAATGCCCCGCGACGGTGGGGATATGGGGATAAACGCGCTCGTAATAAGCGGACCGGACCCGGGTGCGATTCCCGGCGGCTCCACCAACACTCCCAAGGTTATCGCGACGGGGAGCATGGGGCCGATCAGCATCGACGGACGTCTAAAGGGGTATGCTTTCTCTCGGTGTGGGACTCCGCGATCGTCCCGTATTCTAACTGCGAACGATAACTTCGCTGAAGAAGTCCGTCTGGCCGCGTAAGCGACCCGGTTGATTTCGACTCTTAAGTCCTAGGGGTTCAGATCCCTGGGCGGGGCCCGGGGGCGCCTGCCAACAGAAGCCCCCACCCCTCCTTCTTTTTGTCGGCCGGCGGGTTCGCCCGAGGCGACAGGCGCGCGCCGCCCGGTGTATCGTGGGAACTCGCGCGGCCTCATCCGCGCCAGTACGAGCTTGCGACAGGACGAGATGGCCGAAGAGCGCGGACAGGACCTGATGGGCTACGCCGCCATGGAGCAGGAGGCGTCCCGCGGCGTGGTCAAGGCGGCGCTGAAGCGCGCGGCCCTGCCCCCGGGCCTGCCGGGGAACCATCACCTCTACATCAGCTTCCGCACCCAGGCGCAGGGGGTGTCGGTGCCGCCGGACCTGATGGCCCGCTACCCCGACGAGATGACCATCGTGCTGCAGCACCAGTTCTGGGACCTGGCGCCGGGCGAGACCTTCTTCGCGGTGACGCTGAAGTTCGGCGGCGATCCCAAGAAGCTGTCGGTACCTTACGCCGCGCTGACGCGCTTCTACGATCCGAGCGTGCCCTACCTCCTGCAGTTCGACTCCGCGCCCGGCGCGGCGACTGCGGAGACCCAGTCGGAGGTGGTGTCGCTGCGCCCCCGCCCGGCCCTGGCCCCCGCCGCCGTTCCCGAAGCCGCGGAGCCTCCGCCCGCTTCGCCCTCGCAGGTGGACGCCGACGACGGCGACCCGCCCCCCGACGACGGGCCGAAGATCGTTTCGCTCGACAAGTTCCGCAAGAAATAGCGCCTCCTCAGGATGCGCGCCGCCGCCCGTGCCCTCCTGCTCATGCTGGTCGCGGGGGCGGCGGGTGCGCTCCCCGCCGGCGCGCAGGTGTCGCAAGGGCTCAAGCGTCCGGGGCCCGTGCCCTACGTCGAGCTCTACGGTCGCAAGCCGGTGCACAAGGCGGCGAAGGCGAGGCCGCGAACTTCAGCGGTGCGGTCCACGGCCGCGACCTCCGGCGGCGCATCGCCCAGCCGGGCGCTTGCGGCGCGACCTGCGCCTGCACCGTCCGTCCATGCCCCCTCGACGGCCGCCGCCGGAGCCGTCGCCGCCGCTCCCCCGGCGAAGGCGCCTCCGGTCGCCTCCGCGCCTCCCCCACCGGCGGCCGCCCTCCCGCCGCCTCCGGCGCCGAGCGAAGGCGCGCCGATCGACCCGGTCGCACTCGGCGCGTTCGTCGACGGGGCGGTGGCGCAGGCGCGGGGCGCCGACCACGCGGCGGGCGTGGTGGTCAGCGTCGTGCAGAACGGGCAGGTGCTGCTGGAGAAGGGCTATGGCGAAGCCGCGCCTGGCCGCCCGATGGACCCGCGCGCCACCCTGGTGCGGCTGGGCTCGGTCTCCAAGGTGCTGACCTGGATCGCCGCGCTGAAGGCGGTCGAGGCCGGGCGGCTGAAGCTGGACGCGCCGGTCGACGCCGTGCTGCCGCCCCGCCTGCGTCCCCCCGCGGAGGGGTGGAAGGCGCCCGTCACCCTGCGCCTGCTCATGGAACACGCGGCCGGGTTCGAGGCGCGGGAGTTCGGCCGCCTCTACCTGCTTGATCCCGGCCGGCGGGCGCCGCTGGACGAGGCGCTGCGCCAGGACCGCCCCCGCCGCGTGCGCGCGCCAGGCGAGCTCTCCAGCTACACCAGCTACGACGCCGCGCTCGCGGGAGCCATGCTGGAGGCCGCCGAGCGCCGGCCGTTCGATGCGGTGATCGCACAGGAGGTCACGGGCCCGATCGGCATGACGTCGACCACCTTCGCCGAGCCGGGGCCGGCGCAGGACGGCCTGCCCGCTCCCATGCCGGCTGCCCTGGCGGCGCGCCTCGCCGTCGGGCGCGTCTGGACGGCGTCCGGCTTTCGCGAGCTGCCCTTCGAGTACGCGCGCCTGCGCCCCGCGCTCTCCGCCTCCTCCACCGCCGCCGACATGGCGCGGCTGATGCTGACGCTGCTCGCCCGGGGACACGCGGCGGGCGCGGGGCCGGCCGTATGGGGTGAGGCTACCTCGGCGGCGCTCGAGGGACGGGGCGGCGGCTGGCTGGAGGGCGCCGGAGGCCTGATGCGGTTTCCGCTACATGACGTCTACAGGACGGGGTTCGGGCATGACGGAGCGACGCTCGGGTCGCGCGCCGAGCTGCTGGTGGTCCCCGCCCTCGGTCTTGGGGTGTTCGTGGCGGGCGACAGCGACACGAGCGACCGCCTCGTGCGCCGCCTGCCCGGCGCCGTGGTGGCGCGCTTCGATCCTCGTCCTCCGGCCGCCGGCGAGGGCCCGCCGGCAGACCCCGAGCGCTACGTCGGCCTCTATCTGTCCACCCGTCGCGCCTATCACGGGCTTGAAGGTTTCGTAGACCGGCTGACACGGCTCCACCGGGTGCGGTCAGACGGGAAGGGCGCCCTCATCGTCGGCGGCCGAGGCGGTCGCGCCTACAAGCCCGATCCTGTTCGCGAGGTGTTCGATGCCGCGGACGAAGGCGGCGCCCGGCTCCGGTTCCTGATCGGCAAGTCGAGCCGCGCCGCGACCTTCGAGGATCCGGGCGGCTTCGGCGCGGCCGAGCGGGTGGGCTGGTTGCATTGGCCGCGGGTGCTGGCGGCGTCGGCGGCGCTGGCGTTGCTGGCCTCAGCCCTCGCCCTGGCCGGGCCGTTCGTGCGCGAGACGCGCGAGCACCGGCAGACCGACGAGCAGACCGCCGCCGTCTGGCTGCAGAACGCCGCCGCCTTGCTGTGGATCGCCGCGGCCGTGGGCTTCGCCGCGTTCATGCGGGGGGCCGCCGATCCCGTGCGGCTCTACACCGAGTGGCCCTCGCCCTGGCTGCGCGTGGCGTCCGCCCTGGCGCTCCTCGCGGCGATCCTCACGCTAGCGCAGACAGCGCAGCTCCTGGGCGTCTGGCGCGAGGGGCGGCGCATCCAGGGCTGGAGCGGCTGGCGCAAGCTGCGCCACAGCCTCACTGTCGCGAGCTTCCTGGCGTTCGCGGTGGTGCTGGCGAGCTGGGGCGCACTGGAGCCCTGGTCGGGCTGAAGGCCCCTACCCCTCGCGGCGCGCCACGGTGATGGTGATGCGCTCGCGCTCACCCTCGCGACGCTCCACCAGGAGGCGGGCGACCTGCGCGTCGTCGTGGAAGACGTAGCCCTTGATGGCGTCGAGCAGCGCCTTGGCCAGATTGTCGAGGTCCATCCAGGGCGGGTCGCCCACGTGCTCCATGACGATCTCGACGCTGTGGTCGCCATAGGACGGCCGGCTCCCGCGCCAGGACTTGCGGAAGAACTCGTAGACGAGCGGCTTGTAGTAGCGCGCCTGGGTGGTCAGGCCGTCGATCACCACGACGAGACGCCCGCCCTCCTCCCGCGCCCGCACCTTCCCCGATACGACCCATTCACCCATGGCCGCAGTTACCGGCGGCGCGGTGCGGCGGGCAAGGAAAAGGGGCGGCCCGCGAAGGCCGCCCCTTTCCCGGAGTCGGTGGAGGCGTCGGCTTAGAACGTCGCCTTCAGCCCCCCCTGGAAGTAGCGGCCGTAGATGCCGTCGTTCGCCCAGGCGGGGTTGTACTGGTAGCCGCCGTAGGTCGCCGGATCGAGCGGCGCCGGCTTGTCGAACAGGTTGGAGACGTTGACGTAGGCC